>WAOY01000133.1 GCA_015520985.1 DHVE2 group archaeon | reverse complement strand
CTGGGGGTTCACCGCAGAGGTTCTTGAAAGGAGGGTGGTGAAATCCTACGCACCCCGCGTATGGCACGTGGTTCTCGATATAAAGGTGGAGAGATAAAGGTATTATGTAATATCGCAATCTCCTCGCATGGACTGGAACTTCTACATCGCCGCAATAACAGGCTTCGTCCCGTCCTTCGGCATACTCTACTTCACCTGGGGGAAGCTGGAGGGGCTGTTCAGCGAGAAGAAGCTCTTCTTCAACTACTTCATGGGGTGGATAATAGGAATTCCGATAGCCATATTCTTCCTCCTGGGCATGGTGTCCGTCTGGAGCTACTTCGATCTCAGCATGATGTTCCTGCTATTCTTCGCCATGTTCACCGAGTTGACGAAATACATCTATCTCAACACACCCTCAAAGAGGGGAGATTACTCCCTCACGTATTACGGCTTCGCCCTGGGCCTCGGAATCGCGGCAATATGGACCGTATCCCTCGCATACTACTATCTCAATGGGATCACTTCGAATCCGGATGAGCAAATAACAGAGGCGCAGTACGCAGGTGCCGCCTTGTCTCTTTTCCTCATGTCCACGGGCATGTCGGCGACGCACGCCTCCACGGGCTCACTGCTGGGATACGGGATATACAAAAAATTCTGGGAAAAGTACATGCTGATGGCCTTCGGGATTCAGATGCTCTTCAACCTTACCCTGCTGCCATACGTGTGGATGTTCCCATACTATTACTTCTTCTTTGGGATACTCGTGGGCATTCCTGTTCTCTACTACAAGGTTTATAAAGGCGTTTTGATATATACCATCCCAAAGAGGGTGATGAGAAAATGGAAAAAAGAGCGAGAATCGCTGTAAAGGCAGTAGCAATAATTATTGTCCTTCTGGTAGCATACGCGCTGCTCCCCGTGATAAACGGCATCGTTGAGAATCCCCCTGGGGCCGCATACATAGTTTTCCCGGAGAAGGTATCATTCGAATTCGAGAGATTTGTCAACGTCTCAGCAGGGACATTCACCATAAATTTCACAATACCGGGAAACAGCAGTTTTCAAACCGTTACCGTGGTTGACGAATCCCATTACCCCAAATCGGTGCACCACGATTACAACAAGACCTGGTGGAGCTACTCGCTGTCCTGCTGCGCCGAGATAAAACTTAGGTATCGGGGCGAGGCACGGCTCCAGGTGTGGAAGATAGAAAATTCAGAGGGCGTTGATGCCATTCCGCAGAGCCTGAAAAATCAGTACAACCACGCAGAGTACATAGACCTAGGGGATGGGGAGAGGAAGTACGTCATCAATCCGGAACCCTTCAGAAACGTGACCCTGGAGGCCACGAAGGACAAACCCACAGTACTCGGCAAACTGCGGGCGATATACGACCTCATCGTCAAGAACTTCAGATACCAGACTCAGAGAAAAGGGCTTCCCAGAACCGCGGTGGAGACATGGAACTCCGGAGAAGGTGACTGCGACGAGTTATCCTTCGTGTTCGTATCCATGGCCAGGAGCATAGGGATACCCGCATGGGTGGAGTACGGGCAGCTCTACGATGGCAGTAGATGGGGAGGGCATGCATGGGTAAGGACCGTGATCCCCCATGATGGGAAGGTGGAGCAGGTGAACATAGACGTCACCGTAGAGGTGGGTCGCGAGGACCTTGGCAGGGGATTCCTGATTCGGGATCCTTACAGGTTCACGGAATGGATAGACGACGGAAACAGTGAGCATCTGTCATCGTATTACACATACATAACTTACACCACACCCCCGCAGTTCCACTACGATGAGAGCGTGAAAGTGATCCGAATGGACGAAGTTGGAACGGAAAGGATCCCTGTGGGTGGTACCATACCGTCCTGGCTAATGCTCCTGATAGTGGTGCTCATAATAGCGGTGGTGATCGCCATAATAGCGCGCTGGTAGATGGAGGAGAATCAATCGCGCATGATCTCTCCGCTTGCGGCATTGATGCGTACCTTCCCATCTCGCCCCTCCACAACCCACACCGGAAGGTAGTATATGCCCATGTAGTTGGTCTTTATGCTGCTCTCCAGCGGCCTTATCTTTCTCTTCTCAATTATTGTCACGGTTTGATCATCCACGGTGAACTCCTTCTCCCGGGTGTATTCCTTCACCAGGCCGGAGCGGGCATACCTCCGGGAATCGTCAAGGGAGATTACAGGCTCAATGCGAACGTGTGGCAGATCAATGTTGGACGTGGTCTCGTATCCCGTCTTCCAGACCTCATAGGAGCCGTTCAGGGCATTTATCGCGATTATTCCCGAGGCGTTTTTTTCCTCCATGGTCCCCTCAGTCACGACCTTGAGGGAGTACTCAAAGAGGTAGTAAGGCACGAGGTGAAGCTCAACCCTCAGGGGCATGGTGTACTTCCTCGCTATGGCCCGCGCCTTATCCTCGGATATTATGGGCTTTATTATCTTCTCCTCTCCACCACCCACGTCCTCAATTATTATGGGAATGACATCCTCATTCTCCTCCTCTTCAGTATCCTCCTCCCACTCCTCAATCTCTATGTCCTCCACCTCCACGTCCTCCTCACCCAGTATTGGGAGTTTCTCTCCCCTCTCAAGCAGGGTTATGACATACTCCCCGATGAGAGGCGCAATCTTATCACGGGGGATCAGATGCACCCCTAGCCTGGACGCCATGGCCTCGGCGGTGCGGTCATAGCCCTTTATGCATATTATCGCCTTCTCCCCATGAACCTGCTCCGTGTTGCGGACGAAGAGCATAACATCCTCGCCCGTGACCTCATGATCCTCCACAACGAGGAATATCTCCAGATGTCCGTCCTCCGCACGGCCCCATATGAACTCGTCGCCCCTCTCGTCCACGACCCATCCATTTTCCACGAGCATTCTCTTTATCAGATCCCTCAACTTCACGGACATGGATTTACATCTCCGTATTAATCATTTTCCTGAGCTCGTTCAGCAGAATGCGGTAATCCGTAGCGAGATCCGGAGGTGCCTCCGCCATCCTCATCTCAATCAGGCGCTGCACCTCCTCATAGCTCTTATCCCCGTTCTCCTCAACAAATTCCTTAATTTCCCGGAGGTGAGATATGTAAGGCGCCACATTTTCAAACGCTTCGGCGAGCATAACAAAGAATAAAAGGGATGAAATGTAATAAGGTTTTCCCCGTTTCACTGCACCGGAGGTGGCGGCGGGGGCGCCTGGGCGTAGCCCTCGCGGTGCTGGAGATCCTCCAGGTTGACGAAAATCACTATGATCAGTATGAGACCGACTATGAAACCGAAGATAAGACCCAGTATGGCCCAGACCAGCATCGCATCCTTCGCCTCGGTGTACCTGCGCCCGCGCACCATGGCTTCAAATTCGGGGATCTTAGTGTAAAGCAACAGGTTTATTATTCCCGCAACGACGTAGTACCCTGCCCAGGGCAGCCCGTAAAAACCGGCCCATATGAGGGTCACGCCGGTCCATAAAGCGCCTAGAAATGCAAGGATGCCCACAACCAGGGCAAGTATCTTGGCGATATTCAGAAGATCCAGCGTGCTCCTGAGCTTGCTAGATTCCCCTATGCCTGGCTGGGGTGCTGCGGGTGGTGGTAAAGTCGTCCCTTCCATAGCTGATTAAAAGCCTGAGATTATTTAATGTTTTCGCCTTACCTCTCTGATGGCCTTGGCGTAAATGCGCACTATTTCCCGGGCCATGGCGCCGCCCCGGTGGATGAACCTCTCCTCAGTCTTAATCTTATGGATAACCGCGTGATGGCCATCCAGATCTATGATATCACCTATGTAGAACTCCTCGTCAGGCGAGGCAATTATCTCATGGGATGTTGTTCTCTCCCCCCTGTTGACTGATACCTTCACAACGACCCTGTCGAACCTCTTTACCCACAGGGTATCAACGTCACCGGCCCTCGCCCTTTCAACCCTTTTACCCCTGGAATCTATGGCCGTCACCAGAGAGTTTATGCCGTCGACTCGGATCTCTTCTCCGACGGATATGACGTCGTCTTCGAATGTGGAGTACCTCTTCACCTGGGACTTGTCCCTCCAGCTCCATATAACCTTTATGTCCTTCATTTTCTCCTCCTTTATCACCTTGCGATACGTGTAACCGCAGTTTCTGCACCTGAGAACGTATTCAACACCATCCTTAACCTCTTTATACGATACTATTTCGTGCTCCGATTCCTTTCCGCAGTTGGGACATACCAGTTTCATACGGGCTCATAGCGCACTGCTCTTAAAACTTTGCCCATATTTTTTGACGCAATGTTACCAAATACTTAAATAGTGTTAATCATAACGTATAACTATGGCAGAGAAAAATGGAAAAAAGGATTATAGCCTCTGGGAAGTGGTGAAGGTCTCCGAGACGAAGAACGGGCAGTACAGGATAACCCTTAAGAAGAAGATAGCGCAGGCACTGAACATAAAGGGCGGAGACTACCTGGTGTTTCTGATGGACAAGGACGGGCAGATGGTGGTAAAGAAGCTCGTTCTCAAGGACGTCAAACTGTGATTTCAATATTCTGAACGTTTTTCCCAATTTTTTGTATAAGATTTATATACCAATCCCCCTGTGGGGATTCATGTGCTCAAAGAGACCCTCAGAGATTTTGGGCTGTCCGCTGATCAGATCGCGGGCATATGCGAGTACTATCACGATTTAGATGAGTTCATAAACTCTGAGGATTATGAAATTGCCGCCATATCGGGGCTCAGCCTGGAGGACGTTCGCAGGCTGAAGGAATTCGCGGCATCCAGGATGCTGGAAGATAGAGGGAATATCACCCGCGATTTTCTCAAAAGGTGGAGCCGCGTCCTGTCCGAAGAGGATCTTGAGAGGGCGTACGAGGAATACGACAGGCTTTCTAAAATCAACCCCGAGTCCCCAGTGGTCTGGCAGATAAAGGGTGAACTGCTGGAGAAGATGAACCGCCACCGTGAGGCTAGAGAGGCTTTCAAGAGGGCGAAGGAACTTTACGAGAAGCAGAACGAGATACCCCCCGCATACCTCGAGGAAAAGCTGCACGGAGTGTCGTACAGGAACAGAAGCGCCGGGAACGGTATCGGGCTAGTCAACGGCCTGGGATTCATGAACGGCCGTGGCAGGTCCCAGGTAAACGGGTTCAGCAATGGCTTCAAGAACGGTATAATAAACGGAAGCGGACTTGTGAACGGCGCCGGTTCTCCAGGATCCCCCAGGAGGGACAGAACCCCACCCATTCTCAGGTTCATCGTCTCCGTGCTTCTAATACTCGTGATAATCTATGCCCCGCTTATGGGCGTATTTTTCTTCAGCCACGGCCCTGCCTTCGTCGTCGATGGAAACTTCGAGGAGTGGTCCTCCGAGATCCCCTACTACAACCTGCGAGCATCTCCAGAGGATGTGAACGTAACCGTGGTGAAGTTCCATTCCACGGAAAAGGGACTGTACTTCTTCGTTGAGACCCAGGAAAAACTGTTCGTGAATTCCAGCGGCGTGTACATATTCATAGACTCCGATATGAACTCGGAGACGGGGTACCTCGTTGATGGCATAGGGGCCGATTTTATGGCCGAGGTATACGGGTGGAACGGAAGCGTGGTGGGCAGAACCCTGTACTTCTTCAACTCAACGGACAATAGTGATTTCTCCAAGTTTATCAGCATGGGCTCCGTGGCAGCGATGGCCAAGTATAACAAGCTGGAGGGGCTGATACCACGGCACTTTGAGAGGTTCAGAAGCGTCGTGGTCACCACGGACTACGCCGGCGGTTTTGACGAGGCAACCGTACCCGAATACGGCGAGTTCAGCGTACCTGTGCTCACCAGATCCTACGAGGACGTAATAGAGTACAACACAACCACACCTGTGCTTAAGATAAAAATAGCGGGTTTCGGCAGGAATGTTGAAGTGTACAACATGAGCTTCACCTTCAACGGCACCGCAACCCCCTTCGACATGGATCGCCTAGCACTCTATCTGGACAATGGAGACGGAAAATTCGGCCCCGGGGATTCGCTCATAACAGATGCGTGGAGGACTTCCGACGGCAGCGTGGTTGAGTTCCCAGATCTGAATTTGAGGGTGAAGAACGCGACGGTATTCCTCACGGTGAGGTGCCACTGGACGTACCTTGACCAGAGAACGATACTTGCCACCCTGAAAAGTATAGGGATGAACTACCCTTACGAGATTATAGACCTCTCCGACGGCGGGTCATACATACACTCCATCCCGGACGAGGTTCATGTGGACGGCTCATTTCTGGACTGGCTGGGAGCGAAGGTCGATTCACCAGGTGATGTGCTGGATCCCTCGGGCAATCCCACCGGCGGAGATTACAACATAGACATTCTGCAATACTCCTCTTTCACAGGCAACTCCCTCTACTTCTACGTCTCTGTAAACGGAAGGATGATGGGCGGCACGGAGTGCCCCGTGGAGAGAATGTTCACCCTCCCGGATTCGGACCGGGACACCGTGCCGGACAGATTCGATCTTTACCCTCATGATTTCAACAACGACGGAATCCCGGATGAGGAGAGCACCATAGAGGTGAATGGAGAGAGCATGCCCGATGTGGACGCGGATGGCGTTGCAGATTATCCATACGGTGAAGATATGTGGCTCAACACCACCATACCCAATGACTTCCCCGAGCCCTATGCGGGCAAGGAGGTGCACGTGTACATAGGGCCAGTGGAGGCACACCCCGTGTACGGATACGACATCATGCGAATATACGTTAATTCGGACGGGAACAGAACCACGGGGTTCTCTCTGCCACAGTACCCCCTCGGAGCCGATTACATGGTGGAAATCTACGGAAAAGAAGGAGAGGTTAAGAATGCGAGCCTTTATGTCTACGAAAACCACGGGTGGAGGTACGTATCAGAGG
>WAOY01000132.1 GCA_015520985.1 DHVE2 group archaeon | reverse complement strand
CTGTGATATCATCTATTTTCTTCCCAACTATCTTGAGCGCGTTGAGGAGGGCACCGCCACAGTCGTTCTTGCTGCCCTCCTCAACGCGCTCAAGATAGTTGGGAAGAAAATAGATGATATCACAGTGGCCGCCTTCGGCGTAGGGGCCGCGGGATTCGCAACGCTCCGACTACTCGTGGAAGCGGGGGTGGACCCCGGGAACATTAGGGTGGTGGAAATCGTCAATCGCGAACCCACGGTGCTGCACCAGCACATGGATCTGGCTCGCCTTTTCCCGTACCGGGGCTGCCTTCTAAGAAAGACCAACAGGGACAACGTGATGGGGGGCCCAGAGGAAGCCCTGAAGGATGCGGATGTGCTCATCTCCTTCACCAGGCCGGGACCCGGGGTGATAAAGAAGGAGTGGATCGCGAGGATGAACTCCGACGCCATAGTTTTCCCCCTCGCCAACCCCGTGCCTGAGATATGGCCCGACGAGGCGAAGGAGGCCGGCGCGAGAATTGTGGGCACCGGTCTTTCTGATCTTCCGAACCAGATCAACAACTCCCTGGGGTTCCCAGGGATATTCCGCGGAGCCCTTGACGTGAGGGCGAAGACCATCACGGACAGCATGGCCGTGGCGGCAGCCCACGAGCTGGCGAAGGTGGGAGAGGAGGAAGGGCTCGATGAGGAGCACATTCTCCCCACCATGGACGACTGGGAGGTATTTGCGAGGGAAGCCGCTGCGGTGGCCGTCGCCGCGCTGGAAGCTGGTGTGGCGAGGAAGTACACCACCTGGGACGAGGAGTACGAGTATGCCAGGGGAATGATTGAGGGGGCGCGGAAAGGTTTAAGGGTCCTTATGGATAACGGTGTGATAAGGAGGTATGCGTGATGAACCTGTACGAGTACCAAGGAAAGGAACTGTTCAGGAAGTACGGAGTGCCAACTCCGGAGGGATACGTTGTCTTCAAGCCCGAAGACATCAGGGAAGTGACAAGGGATGTGGTGGTGAAGGCCCAGGTCCTCACTGGGGGCCGCGGGAAGAGCGGTGGAGTGAAGTTCGCATCCACCACGGAGGAAGCGAGGGAGAAAGCAAAGGAGATTCTGGCCATGGAGATAAAGGGCCACAAGGTACACGCGGTCCTCGTGGAGGAGAAGCTGAAGATAGAGAAGGAGTACTACCTAAGCATCCTCATCGACAGGAGCACGAGGGCCCCGCTCATAATGGCCTCTCCGGAGGGCGGCGTGGAGATAGAGAGCGTGCCCGACGAGAAGATATACAAGTACGTTGTGAACCCAGAGATCGGGGTGCAGCCCTTCGTGGGCAGGATACTTTCGAAGAAGATGGGCTTCTCAGGCGATCTGGCGAAGCAGTTCACGAAGATTCTTATGAATCTCTACCGCCTGTTCCGGGAGTACGATGCGGAGTTGGTGGAGATAAATCCCCTGGTGCTCAGCGAGGGTAAGCTCATAGCGGCGGACTCCAAGGTCGTTATTGATTCCGACTCGCTCTACAGGCACCCGGACCTTGAGGAGAACGCCGAGGAGAAGACCCTGCTGGAGCTGGAGGCGAATAAGGCGGGGTATGCATTCGTTGAGTTGGACGGGAATATAGGCGTGATAGCCAACGGCGCCGGATTGACGATGGCTACTCTGGACACCCTCCTCCTGTACGGGCTCAAGCCCAGGAACTTCCTTGATCTGGGAGGAACGGACAGCGTGGATATAACGAAGAACGCTTTCCGCTACGTTCTAAAAGCGAATCCCGAGGCAATTCTGGTGAACATATTCGGAGGCGTGACCAAGTGCGACACCGTGGCGCAGGGGATAATAGCGGCGAAGGAGGAATTCAAGATAGATATGCCCATCGTTGTGCGATTGAGCGGCGTACACGAGGAAGAAGGCCGCAAGATGCTGGCAGATGCCGGGATCCATGCGTTTGCGGACATGAGGCATGCGATTGAGAAGCTCAAGGCGATAATGGAGGGATCGGAATGAGCGTGATTATGGATAAGGATACAAAAATCATAGTGCAGGGGATAACGGGCCACCAGGGCTCCTTCCACAGCGGCGAGATGATAAAGTTCGGTGCAAAGGTTGTCGCCGGCGTGACGCCAGGTAAAGGGGGAATGCGCGTGCACAACGTGCCCGTGTACGATACCGTAGAAGAGGCAATGGTTCACGAGCCGGAGGCTACGATGATATCCGTGCCCGCAAGGTTCGTGAAGGATGCGGCCTTTGAGGCCATGTACCATGGCATACGCGTGGTGTACATTCTTACAGAGAAGGTGCCTCTGCACGATGCCCTGGAAATAGTGACTTATGCCAGAAGCCACGGTCATATTGTTATAGGGCCCAACGGCCCGGGAATAACCATACCCGGCAAGACGAAGATGGGTATAATGCCCAACCACATATTCCGTGAAGGCCATGTTGCCGTCGCTTCGAGAAGTGGCACGCTGACTTACGAGATCGTAAACGCCCTGACCCAGAGCGGCTACGGGCAGAGCGTTGTCATAGGCCTGGGAGGAGACAGGATAACCGGTCTGAATTTCGT
>WAOY01000131.1 GCA_015520985.1 DHVE2 group archaeon | reverse complement strand
TGGAGGGCTGCATCTCCCTGTATGCGTTGATGAAATCCTCCCAGGTCACTTCTAACTTTTCGAGCACCTCTTTGGGTATCTTCTCCATGTCCACGTCTATCTCTGGCAGTATCCTGCGCAGAGCGCGCATTGCGGCTTCTTTCACCAGGGCAGCGAGGTCTGCGCCCACGTACCCATGCGTCATATCCGCGAGCTTGTCCAGGTCAACATCTTCAGCGAGGGGCACTCCGCGGGTGTGTATCTCCAGTATCTCCTTCCGCGCTTCGCGATCCGGTATGCCTATTTCTATCTCTCTGTCAAACCTTCCAGGTCTGCGCAGAGCCGGGTCGAGCGCGTTCGGTCTGTTGGTCGCTCCTATCACCACGACCTTGCCCCTGGACTCCAGGCCGTCCATGAGCGCAAGTAGTTGAGCCACAACCCTGCGCTCTACCTCGCCAGACACCTCATCTCTCTTGGGCGCTATGGAGTCTATCTCGTCTATGAATATTATGCTCGGCGCGTTCTCCTGCGCCTCCTTGAATATCTCTCGCAGATTCTCTTCGCTCTGTCCGTAGTACTTGCTCATTATCTCGGGCCCGCTCAGGTATATGAAGTGCGCACTCGCCTCATTCGCCACCGCCTTAGCCAGTAGCGTCTTACCTGTGCCCGGTGGACCGTAGAGCAGCACTCCCTTCGGAGGATCTATGCCCAGCCTCTCGAACAGTTCGGGATGCCTGAGCGGAAGCTCCACCATCTCGCGTATCTTCTTTATCTCCTCTTTCAGGCCGCCGATGTCCTCGTAGGTGACGCGGGGAATACCTCCGAGGGCCTCCTTTGCGGGCTTCTCGCTTATCTTCACCTCGGTGTTCCTGGTTATTATCGCAACCTCCTTAGCAGGTTTAACGCTGGTGACCACCAGGTCAATGGGGTTACCCATCACGTTGATCGTGATCACGTCGCCACGGGTTATCACGCGACCTTCAAGCAATTCACGCAGGTATTCCTCGCCCCCCATTATCTTCAGGGGCTGGGTCGGAGCGAATGTTACCTGCGAGGCAGGCGTCGCGGAAACTTTCCTTATCTTCACCTTGTCGTCTATACCCACCCCAGCGTTCCTGCGGGTGTGGCCGTCAATCCTTATCACTCCAGTTCCCTCGTCCTCGGGGTAACCGCGCATAACGGTGGCGGCGGTGCTCTTGGTGCCTTCAATCATTATCGTGTCCCCGGGCATTAGGCCCATCTTCTCGTATATCTCGGGGTCTATCCTCGCTATTCCTCGCCCCACATCGCGCGAGCGCGCCTCGGCTACGCGTACGATGAATTCCTCATTCTTCTTTCCGTTTTTCATTTCTTTCACCTCCTTTTAACCTGCCCGTTCACTCCACGGGCACTACTTTCTTCTCCTCCTTCTCCTTCGCAATCCTTATCTCCAGCACTCCATCCTGGTACCTCGCCTTCACCTTATCCGCGGGGATCTCCATCGGCAGCTCGATGCGGCGGTAGAAGCGTCCCTCGTAGATCTCCTTGTGGTAGTATCCCTTGAGCTTCTCCTCGCTGGCACCCTTCTTCACTGCGGATATCTCAATGGAGTTCCCCGATATTTCGATCCTTATGTCCTCCTTCTTCACGCCGGGCATCTCCGCCCGTATTACTATTTCATCCTCGGTCTCGTAAATGTCCATAGCGGGCTGCACAATCTCCTCGCGCATTGCCCGGCGCATGCTCTCGAACTCGCGCTCGAGATTTCCCATCATGTCGTAGATGTTTCTCATCATCCTGTCCATCTCCATCATTTGGCATCACCTCCTTCGGTTGTTAACCGAAGGTTGATTTCTAAGATAACTACAACGGAACTACTATATAAAGTTTTTGGAAATGGTCGTGATTAACCGTGGCTTTATCCTTCCACATGGAACTTCGTGGGAAGGGTTTTATAGGACATCGCACTACGATTAAGCGCGAAGAGGTGATGATGGATGGACGAGTTTGAGAGGGCTGTGGACGAGATTTACCAGGCTCTGGATGGCAAGGTTGAGAGGGACACCATACGGAGAGAATTGAGGAAGTGGATCACACAGTTTGGCGTAGGTTTGAACGAGGCTATGAGGGGCGTGATATCCAAGTACGGCGGAGATGTCCGCAGGGCTTCACTGGGAGACAAGAAGATAGCGGACCTGAAGCCCGGAGAGGGGCGGGTCAACGTGAAGGTCAAGGTTCTGAGCGTTAACCCCAAGGAGTACGAGGTGGATGGGGTGCGCAAGAGGATGTACTACGGGATGCTCGGGGACGAGACAGGCGTTATACCTTTCACCGCCTGGAACCTCAGCATGGATATCAGGAAGGGCGACTGCATTCACATAAAGAACGCCTACACCCGGGAGTGGCAGGGGCAGGTGAAACTGATGATAGGGCAGAACACCCGCATAGAGCTCCTTCCCCCTGACTCTGTGAAGGTCAAGAGCGTGGTCAAGCCGGCGAAGATCGTGGAGCTGCATCCCCGCATGGGCCTCGTTGAAGTCCTCGCCAAGGTTCTGAGCGTTGAGAAGAGGAACGTGGAGGTTGACGGCGAGCCCCGCGAGGTTTACTCCGGAATCCTCGCGGATGACACCGGCGAGATACCCTTTACCTCCTGGGACGTGCCCGTGGAGAGTGGAGACGTACTCAGAATATCTGGCGCCTATGTCTCCACATTCCGTGGAATGCCCCAGCTGGTGTTCGACACCCGCTCAGAGGTCAGGAAGGAGGACGTGGACATCGAGGTTAAGGAGTTCCCGGTGCAGATAGAGAGCCTTGAAGGTAAGGGCGGTTTCAACGTGCTCCTGGAGGGAGTCATAATAGACGTGAAGGACGGGAGCGGCCTTGTTTACCGCTGTCCCGAGTGTGGCAGGGTGCTCACCGGCGGCATGTGTCCCATCCACGGAAAGGTCAAGCCCAGCCCGGACCTGAGGATAAAGGCGATACTTGACGACGGCACCGGAGCGGTGATGTGCATCTTCAACAGGGAGCAGACCGAGAGGATCCTCGGCAAGACCCTAGACGAGGTCATTGACATTGTGAAGGAGAACCTGGGGAACCCGACGGTGATAATGGACATGGTGGAGGATAAGCTCTTTGCAAGGCCCATGAGGGTTCGAGGAAACGTGATGAACGATGACAAGTACGGATTGAGGATGCTGGTTAAGGACTTCGAACTCCTCAGCATGGAGGACATAGCCAAGAAGGCAGAGCAGCTCCTTGAGGAGATGGGGTGGTGAAGATGGCGAGGGAACCAGCATGGAGGGTATTCGCCGCGGAGTACAATTCCGCGAAGCACTACATCAAGGCCACGGAGCCGAAGAAGCCAAGTTACGTGGTAACTCCCCTGGGTGCGAAGATAAGCCGCCTCTTCGTTGTGGGCGTTCTCACAGAAGTGCGCGTAATATCCGACGAAGTCCTAAAGGCAAGGGTGGTGGACCAGACCGGCGCATTCTTCCTCTTCGTGGGGAAGTACAGGCCACAGGTGCGCCAGGTGCTTGAGGGGACGAGGGTCCCGCAGTTCGTCGCCCTCGTGGGCAAGACCAACGTTTACAGGCCTGACGAGGAGACCATGTACGTTTCCGTGGTGCCTGAGAGGATAAAGGTAGTGGACGAAATCCTTCGGGACTACTGGGTCTTCGACACTGCGAGGAAACTTAAGATACGCATAGAGGCGATGCAGGAAGCTCTCAAGATGTCGGAACCTACGGTGCACAATTTGATGGCTCTTGGTTTCTCCCGCAAGATCTCTGAGGGTGTGGTGACCGCCATAAAGCACTACGACAAGATAGACGTTGAGAAGTACATCGAGATGCTACGCAACGCCCTGAAGCACCTGCTGCCAGAGTACCAGGAGATAGGGTACGAACTACCCGGCGTGGAGCCCGAGGTGGAGGAGCAGGAAGAGGCAAGTGAGTATCCGTCCAGGGACCTTGAGGAGAGGATTCTGGAGATCATCCGCGAGCTGGACGAGGGAGAGGGCGTTGCCTACGAGGCCATACTTGAGAGACTTGGAGACGTGGATCAGGCGGACGTGGACTGGGTCGTGGACGACCTCCTCACCAGGAAGGTCCTGATAGAGCCATACATCGGTTTCTTCCGGATAAATGAAAAGAGGGATTAGTGTCCCTGCATCTCCCTTATTTCTTTTCTGAAGGACCACTTGAGCAGAGGAGGCGTTATGAGGGTCGTCACTATCACGAACACCATGGTGGCTGCTATGAATAGGGGTATATGTGCATCCCGGATGGGATGCGAAGGCGCCGTTATGGCCACCGTCAGGGACACCAGCGCCACTTCCATCCTGGGAATTGAGCCTATCCCCATCTGCCAGGACTTGTGCCAGTCGAAGCCCCCGATGCGCGCCCCGATCCCCCTGCCCAGGATCTTTCCGAAAATGGCTGCCAGGAGGATCACAGCAGCGAGCACCAGAGCGTCTTCTTTCAGGAAAACTCCCGCATCAAGCTGGGCACCGGTGTACACGAAGAACAGGGGTATGAGGAATCCGTAACCAATTGCACGCACATCCTCGGTTATTATCTTCTTGGCGGGAAGACGGCTTAGCACTATGCCCGCGAAGTATGCTCCCTCTATGGCGGCCCCGAAGCTGAATTCGGCCAGAGAGGAGAAGAGGAGCATCACCCCGAATAGCACGCCGAGCATGGCCCTTTCCGTCTTTATGTACCTTGACACGAATCTCGTGATGTAGGGCATGTAGTACCAAGCCGCTATGAGGGTCACAACGAAGAATATGCCCAGTTGCAGACCGAATATCAGTATGTTCCCGGTGCCCACCGCGAAGATTATGAGCGCAATGCCCAGGAAATCGTCCATCACGCTGGCGCTGAGCGAGGCCGCACCGACATCGGTCCTCAGCATATTTATGTCCATGAGGGTTCTCACCGTTACTCCTATGCTCGTCGCTGTTAATAGCACACCCATCACCAGGCTTTCACGTGAATCGTAGCCCAGCGCGAGGCCCGAAAAGTAACCTATGACGAGGGGCACGAATACGCCCATCACTGTGGATATCGTGGCCACCTTGCCCGTGGACTTCAGCTGCTCCACATTTGTGTCCAGGCCTGCGATGAAGAGGAGGACCACGATGCCTAATTTGGCTAGGAAGTGTACGGGTTCAAGGCCCTCAAAGGGTTCCGCTCCCCTCAGGAGTATCCAGTTATGGAGCCATCCGTCCACCGATGGACCGAAGATGTATCCGTACAGAACGATATTTCCCAGAATGAGCCCGAAGATTATCTCGCCCAGTACCCCCGGGAGGTTTGCCTTCTCGAAAAGCACGTCGAACATCTT
>WAOY01000130.1 GCA_015520985.1 DHVE2 group archaeon | reverse complement strand
CTTCTACGCGCTACGCACGATGAAGGAAGCGATAGAGAATGGCGAAGACCCTGTTAAGAAAGCGGAAGATTACGCCAACGACATCATAGGCAGGTGCGAGAAAATAGGCGAGTACGGAGAGAGGCTTATACGCGATGGATATCGCATTCTCACACACTGCAACGCGGGAGCCCTGGCGGTTGGTGACTGGGGAACTGCGACGGCGCCAATCCGCAAAGCGCACCGCAACGGGAAGAGAATTTTCGTGTGGGTCGATGAAACCCGCCCGCGGTTGCAGGGCGCTCGACTTACTGCATGGGAGATGGTCCAAGAGGGGATAGAGCATGCGGTCATCGCGGATAATGCCGCCGGGTATTTCATGCGCAGGGGCGAAGTTGATATGGTGATCGTGGGCGCGGACAGAATAACGAAGAATGGCGATGTGGCGAATAAAATAGGCACGTACGAGAAGGCAGTCGTGGCGTATGAGAATGGCATACCCTTCTACGTCGCGGCACCAATAAGCACCTTTGACTTCTCCCTGGAGAGTGGCGACGAAATTCCCATAGAGGAGCGCCGCGAGGAAGAAGTTCTCTTCTGCCGCGAGTGCCGCATAGCGCCGGAGGAGAGCAGAGCGAGGAACCCAGCGTTCGACGTCACGCCGGCGAAGTACATCACGGGCATAATAACGGAGATGGGGGTTTTCAAGCCCGACGAGGTCTGGAAACTCCAGAACCTCTGATTTTTCATTTTTCGCAGCCCTGCGGATTCCCCGCGGGTGATCTTGAAGGGTTTTAATACTGCATCCCCATGGGGCATTGAGGTGAATCACATGGTGGAGATAAGGCCCTTCAAGGCGTTGCACTACAACCCCGAAGTGGTGGGTAAGGACATAAGCGACCTCATAACGCAGCCCTACGACAAGATAGACGCGAGGATGCAGGATGATTACTACGCCAGGCACGAGTACAACTTCGTGAAACTCATACTTCCGCGGGAGGATAACCGCTACGAAATCGCAGCCAGGAGATTGAAGGAGTGGAAGGAGAAGGGCATACTGGTGCGAGATGAGAAGCCGGCGATTTACGTGTACACGCAGGAATTCAATCTGCGAGGAAAGAAATACGTTCGCAGGGGATTTATCGCTGCGATGCGCCTGCACCCCTTCGAAGAGCGTGTCGTATTGCCGCATGAGAAGACTCACAAGGGACCGAAGGAAGATAGATTGCGAATGCTAAGGGCAACGAAGACGAACCTCGAAGCGGGCTTCGTTCTCTTCCGCGACGACGGGAGAGTTCGGGAGATAATTGAAGAAGCAATACGCGGCGAGCCTGTCTTCGTGGGCCGCGACGATTTCGGCACCGTCACGAGGCTCTACCGCGTTGAGGACGAAGAAAAAATAAAAACGGTGCAAGAGGTTCTTCACGACGAGCAGGTAGTGATAGCGGATGGGCACCACCGCTACGAAACCGCCGTATTCTTCCGCGACGAGATGCGCTCCAAGGTGCCGGGATGGAGAGAGAACCACGCATTCAACTACAGGATGACCTACATGGTACCCCTGGACGACCCTGGCCTCGTTGTCCTACCGACGCACCGCCTGCTCCTCAAGGTGAAGATGCCCCCGGAAGTGCTGGAGAAGCTGAAGAAGTACTTCAGCGTGGAGGAAATTGATGTAAAGGACGCGGAGAAATGGTTGCGGGAGAATGCGGACACCAATTCCTTCGTGGTTTACCAGGACGGAAAGGCCCTCGCCCTCCGCAGGTTCCGCGATGTATCCGAGTTCATGCGGGATGAGTGGAGCGATGCGTATAAATCATTAGACGCGGTGGTTCTGCGTGAGGTCATACTCAAGAGCATGGGCGTGGAGGACCCGAAGATAGACGAGGACATCGCGTATGAGAGATGGATTGAGGACGCCGTGCGCAAAGTGGACAGTGGAGAGGCGAAGGTTGCATTCCTGATGAATCCCACCCCGCCGGAGAAAGTTCTTGAAGTTGCAAAGAATCTTGAGAGGATGCCCCAGAAGACCACGGATTTCTATCCCAAGGTGATCTCGGGCTTCACCATGATGCCCGTGTCGGAGGACGAATTTTTGTAATCCCATCATAACTCAATTTTTTCTGGACCACACTCCAAAAATAATTGAGTTAAAATTGGACTAGCGTCACTTCATCTCCTTCCTAGCGAATATCAGCGTGCCTAGGATCGCAGAAATCACAAAATACGCTGCCATTATGGCGAGGCCCTCCCATATGT
>WAOY01000129.1 GCA_015520985.1 DHVE2 group archaeon | reverse complement strand
TTACTGGACACTGTACAAGACAGTGGAGAGGCTCAGGAAGCAACGGGTCTTCCGCGAGGTGAACATACCCAATTTCCGAATGCTGGGATACGAACTTCTGGTAGCGGGATACGGAAACCTCACCAAGAGGAAGATATCGGAACTTCAGAAGCTCAGGGAGAAGAAAAAAATAGACAGGTTCTCTTCCAGCATATTCTACGGCTTTGCAGAATCGTACAGGGGCTTCGTCCTCGGAATAACGAAGGACTACACAGAGGTGAAGAAGTCCCTCATAACCGCCGAGCGACTCGTTAAACTCCGGGAGATGTCCGGGAAGGACGACATTAACCTCGTCCTGCTGCCCCTGGAGATAACCAACATCCCCATCCTGTTCGATTACTCGCGCCTCCTGTGCAGGGCCGCGGGTATGGAATGCAGTGAACTTAAGGGAATGGAACCCCGGAATCCACATAGGAGGCTGACCAGGAGGGAAAAGGTGGCCATAGTGGAGATCACCAGGAACCCGAATGTGTCTCTCAACGAGCTCTCCAGAAAACTCAGGGTGACGATACAGACCGCCTCCAAAATCAAAAGACGTCTGTTCGAGGAGGGGTGGATCATCCCAAGGATCATCCCGGACCTATCCACCCTGGGATTCGAGGTCATGGTGTTCGCGCACTGGAATCTCAACCCGGAGATGGTGGACCTTGTGAACGGGATGAACACAGATTACGCGGACATTTCCAACATAGTATTCCTCGCCTACGACACCCTGGAGGGCATAGCGATAGCACCCTTTGAGACGCTACAGAAGAGCAGGGAGATAATCGCACTATTTGAGAATCTGGGATCCAGAATGCGGGTCCTTGTGGGCGAGCCGAAGATCCTCTTCCTGTCCGTGCAGGAGAGCATCGGCGTCCGGGACCATGATTACGCCAGCGTCCTCTCAAAAACCTTCCTCCAGTAAACGGAGGGCCATGGAGACTTCGAACTGAACCCCGAGGGGTAGCGCTTCCTCGTCCACGTCGAACCTCGGGCTGTGGTGCGGGTGCACTATGCCTTTCTCCTCGTTTCTGACCCCCAGGAATGCGAACACACCCGGGACAAGGCGGGCGTATTCGGAGAAATCCTCCCCACCCATGTTTCTCTGCTCCTCCGTGACCCTGCCTATCTTCGAGGCGACTTCCCTCGCGATGGTCGCGAGCCGTGGATCGTTCACGGTGGCCCTGTTCAGATGCTCGTACTCCACCTCAGCTCTGCACCCGAGCCCCGAGGAAACTTCCCCGGCGATCTCCTTTACTCTCCTCTCCACCAGTTCGTGGACCTCGTCCTCAAATGTCCTAACCGTGCCTTCCATCTCAACCACGTCGGGTATCACGTTGAAGGCGGTACCCCCGGATATCCTGCCCACGGTCACCACCGCACTCTTCAACGGGTCCACATTCCTTGCGACTATGGTCTGCAACGCCATCACGATATGTGAGGCGCACACCACGGGATCCCTGGTCTCATGGGGAGATGCCCCGTGGCCCCCATTTCCCCTGACAGATATGCGGAACCTGTCCACCGCAGCCATGACGGGCCCGTCCCCAATAGCAAAGGTTCCCGTGGGGAGCTGGGACCAGACGTGCAGGCCCACTATGGCGTCCACACCCTCCAATGCTCCGCCCTTAATCATCTCCAGCGCTCCATTTAGACCTTCCTCGGCTGGCTGGAAGATGAAGCGCAGCTTACCCTCAAATTCCATCCCGCTCAGCACCTTCGCGGCAACCAGGAGCATAGCGGTGTGGGCATCGTGACCGCACGCATGCATCACACCGGGGTTCCTAGAAGCGTAGGGCACGGGGTTCTCCTCCTGAATGGGCAGGGCGTCCATGTCCGCTCTGAGGGCAATTCTCCTCTCACCCCCGTTGTCGATTTCGCCCACCACTCCCGTGGCCCCGATCCTCCAGGTCCTTATGCCCAGTTCCCGGAGGTAACCCTCCACCAGCCCGGCTGTCCTGTGTTCCTGGAACCCCAGTTCGGGGTGCATGTGGATGTCCCGCCTCAGGCGAACGAGCTCCTCCTTCAAATCCTCGGTCATCATCTTACTCGCCCCAGGAATTCCAGCATCTTCTCAACCTCATCGGTTATGACCCCGTAGCACATCTTCGCGTACGGTCTAAATTGCTCAACGTCGTTGACGGTCCACATCACTATGCGAACGCCCATCCAGTTCAGTAAGCGGAGATAGAATTTGAAGGTGAACTTGCCCATGATCTTCTCGCCCATTATGGGGGGATTCACGTAATTCAGCTTCAACCTCCGGAGCAGGCGGACGAACTCGTACACCTTGTAGGGCCTGCCGACCAGAAGCGCTATGCGCGCCTCCGGGCTTGCGTCCCTTATCATCTCCAGGGCCTCCTCGTGGAATGAGGAAAATATGGTCCTGTCCAGGGCTCCGTACCCCTTCACAATCTCCAGGGAAGGGAGCGCCGCATCAACGTCCTTGACCTCCACGTTGACTATGGCATCATCGGGCAGGGCTTCGTAGACCTCTTCCAGGGTGGGTATCCTCTCCCCCAGGAAATCGTACTCCCTCAGCTCGTCCAGGGTGCTCTCCTTCACCTTCAGATCCGCCCCGTAGTTCTCCTTTATGGTCGGGTCGTGGTTCACCACCACGCGACCATCGGAGGTGAGCCACACGTCCAGTTCCACGCCGTCGGCACCGTGCTCAACGGCCTTTCTGAAAGCCAGCAGCGTGTTCTCCGGGTACTTCGCGCTGTATCCCTTGTGTCCCAGGACGATCATAGCCGATGATAGGGAAGGTTTATTAAATATGTTGCCATCAGCCAAGCATGACGGATAGAGAGGAAGTTTTGAAGAAAGCGAGGGAGCTCGGAAAGTCCCTCAAAGAGAGCGAAGAGTACCGTGAGCTTGTGGACGCGCAGAAGGCGCTGGACGAGGACCAGGAGACGCAGCAGATGCTGCAGGAGTACGAGGCAAAGAGGAACGAGGTGCAGATCAAGCAGATGATGGGTCAGAACGCCGACGAGGAGCTTCGGGAACTGACGGATCTCGAGGGGAAGATAATGCAGAAGGAGACCA
>WAOY01000128.1 GCA_015520985.1 DHVE2 group archaeon | reverse complement strand
TTGTCCTGGAAAGGAGCCCGAGGGCCAGGCAGGGGGCGCACCCGGATTTCCTTGCCCCCAGGGTCCTGGGGAATGCGGAGGTGGTGATAATCACCGGGGCCACGCTGGTAAACGACACCGTTGACAGCGTAATCTCATTATCCCATCACGCAAAGCTAAGGGTTCTCGTGGGCCCAACCGCCGGGATTGCCCCGTGGCTTCTCAGTGGCGAGGTGCAATACATCGCCGGCACGAGGGTGAAGGACGCGGAGAGGGTGAAGGAGATCATAAGGCTCGGCGGCGGGAGGTGGGACTTCTCGAAGTACTGCGAGGAGTACGTTGTGCCCGTGGGAAAGTATTAATAGTCTCCATTGAATCCCGTGCAAATGCTGGAAGTATTAGAGGGAATGGTGGCGACCCTGTGGCTCATGCTCCCCGTCTACGTTCCTAATCCCGGCGCGGTCATATTCGGGGGAGGCACACCCATGGACTTCGGCAGGAAGTTCTACGACGGCCGGAGAATCCTCGGGAAGAGCAAGACATGGCGCGGTTTCTTCGGCGGTTCCCTCCTGGGCTTCTCCGTGGGCCTTGTGCAGAACTACCTCTCTTCATTTTTGCCACAGGAGTGGTTCCCCCCGTTCTCCAATGACTGGGGAACGGCAATCCTTCTCGTTCTCACCCTATCCTTCTCCTCCCTCCTCGGGGACGCCACGGGCTCGTTCATCAAGAGGCGCCTCGGCATAGAGAGCGGCGGCCGTGCATTCTTGCTCGATCAACTGCCCTTCGTCATCGTCGCCTGGATCTTCGCCTTTCTCCTCTTCCCGGACTGGTTCCTTAGGCACTTCTGGAACCCTGTGGCCGTGGCCACGGTTTTCGTGGTGACCCCGCTGCTTCACCGCTCCGTAAACATAGCGGCGTACAAACTAGGATACAAGGACGTGCCCTGGTGAATATTTTATTAATGTACCAAAAATCTTAAATGCCCCCACGGAGATATGCATGCGGTGATTTGAAATGAGGAGCTGGATAGTGCTGGTGGTTATGCTTCTTCTCATGGGAAGCGTGGCTGCCGCTGGCAGTGGTTCGGGGCTCAGAGCCGGAGAATCGTTGAAAACGGATAAGAGCGTCTACGTCCTCGGCGAACTAATGACCGTGACTGTCCACGGGGACAACAACACGTGGTACACGCTGCGCGTGGATGGGAGTGTGATGGACGTCATAAGGACAAATGCCACCGGGGATTACGTGGGCTACTACAGGGTGAACCCGTCCAACGACCTGAACGTCGGGGAGCACACCCTTCAGCTGGTCAGTGGTAATGACGTCCTTGCGAGCAAGAGCATAGAGGTCCGCAGAGGCCTTGAACTCTGGCCCAGTGCGTACACCCACACCACCACAACCTACCTGAGCGGTGAGACAATGTGGGTGAAGCTGACCGGGGAGGATAACAAGACGTACCTGGTGAACATAACCAATTCAACGGGGGCGCAGGTTTACCCGGCAAGCGGCGGGATGGAGGTGCACACCAACGATACGGGGGTCGCCATATTCCAGATAGAGCTGAACATCGGCGACGATAGCTACAAGCTCAACCTCTACAACGGTACCAACTACATACAGTCAAAGTACTTCTCAGTCAGGAGCGTGGAGGTGACCGCGAGCATTGACAAAGGATATCCCGCCGTGTACCTGCTCTCCGAGAAAATACACGTGTACGTCTCGGTGTACTGGCTCAAGACCCACAGCGAGATAAGCAACGCCCAGTACAAGTGGTGGATCGTGGACGCGAGCGACCCGAGCATAACCTTTGGCCCCTACATAGGGCAGGGCGACGAGTTCACCACATACACCCTGAGCGATTACGAGACCGGCACGGGGGACCACATGGTCGCCGACAGGACGTACTACCTGAAGATAGTGTACGAGAACACCAACGCCACGGGCAGGCACTACGACGAAACGTACGTTTACTTCGAAACCGGGCACCTGAACGCCACGATGTCCATGAGTCCCCTGGACTCCTCCTACTCGCCGGGCAAGAAGGCGAGGATCATGGTGAGTACCTACGCCAAGTCCAGCACGCACACGTCCCCGCTGGGCAACGTGCACGTTGACTACATAAACATAACCATCGAGAAGTACTGGAAGGTGCTGTGGTACAGGAACTACACCGACTACGGCTACACGGACGTCGCAGGTAAGGCGTACCTCATATGGGAGATCCCCGACGTGGACAAGGACGCGCTGATCACTGTTAAGGCGGGCGTGTCGGTGAACAACGAGCACGCGAAGGTGGAGTACACCACCTACATGAGCGCAGCCCTAGGCGTGGTGGTGCGCCTCGACCGCGACTCTTACCTCGCAGGGGACACCATGCACATCTACCTGCATTCCACGCACCCGGATAACGTAGCCCTGGACGGTTACGAGGTGTGGATATACACCCAGAGCAGGCTCCTTTACTACACCTCCACCACCCAGGACTCCCTGACCTACACACTCCCCACCAACTACTCGGGCAACGTATACGTGTCCGCCCGGGCGTATTTCTCCAACGGGGACGACAGGGTTGACTCCGAGAGCGCCTCGGTTTACTACGGGTACATATACCTGAGCGCCTCCCAGAACTACTACTTCGACGCGGGTGACCAGATAATCATATACTCCGAGTTCAAGAGCAACGTGATGCACCCGACGGCGCTCAGGTACAAGGTGTTCGACGACAGCGGGAATGTCGTGATGGAGATGAACGCATCCCTTAACGAGTTCACCTTCACCGTGCCCGATGCCTCCCCGGACTACTACACAATCACAGCGGAAGCGCAGGACGGGAACTACTTCGCGGTGAATTCCATCAAAATATACCGCTTTGTCGGGTACCTTGTGGACACGCATATTGTGACGAATTCCAGGTACCAGAGCATGGTCTTCGAACCGGGGCAGACCATAAAGATAGCGTACAACATAACCAAGTACGGTGAATTCGACCCACACGTAATAGTGCTGCACTGGGCCATAATGAACACCAACTACCACTGGGAGAAGGTCCTGGGCGAGGACGAACTCAGCGGGACTATCTCGCTCAAGATTCCCGGGGAACTGAAGGGCGGATACGCCATAGTGATCTGGGTGAGCGACGGTGACAACCACTGGAGCACCGAGAATCTCCTGACGATAAACGTGGAGAGGGGCTCTTGGGCCATGCAGGACATAGCAGGCATGCCACTGCTCTCATTCGTGAACCTGATCCTGGTCATCGTGGCAATAGTCATAGGGGTCCTCGCAATTCTGATGCTCCGCAGGGGACCCAGGGGAACCGCGGTTGCGCCGATAAGCACGGTAAAGAAGAAGAAAGGCCCGCCCAAGCCCTACTCTCCGGAGGGAGAGGTGGAAGAGGAGCCGGAGGAACCCTCCGGGCAGACCCAGGGCGTTGAACCTGAGGAAGAGGAACTCGGCGAGCTCTGAACACAAGGATTATATACCTTCTCTTTTTTTTGGTGCTGGGTGTGATTTATGGAAACTGTGCGCGACATTATGACAGAGAACCCGATAACCATCGTTGCCCCTGCCACCAGGAGGGACGTACTCAAGGCCCTGGTGAAGAACAACATAACGGGTATGCCCGTTGTGGACAAAGAGGGAAAGCTCCTGGGCATGGTATCCAGGCGGGACATATTCGAGAAGCCCGACGAGGAGCAGCTGGCGCTGATAATGAGAACCGATATCCCCGTGGTGCACCCTGAAGACTCGATAGGCTACGCTGCCAGCGTGATGATGAGGTACAACAGGAGGCACATAGTGGTGGTGGACGACGAAAACTATGTGATAGGGATAATCACACCCCAGGACTTCCTCAAGGTCATCGTGAAGAAGAAGATCAACATCCCCGTGGAGGAGTTCATAACCAAGCCCTGCTTCCCGATACACAGGTGCACACCCCTCCCCGTTGTGTTCAAGGCCATGACCCTATCCGCAATAACCGCGTTCCCCGTTGTGGACGACCACGGGGAGCTTATCGGCATCGTGACGGACCGGGACCTCTTCGAGAAGGTGGAGATAGACAAGCGCATGGCCATGTCCGAGCTTGGACTCGGCGACGATGAGGATGCGTGGAACTGGGAGGGGCTGCGCAACGTGATGAAACTCTTCTACATGGTGGAGAAGGTAAACCTGCCCGTGGTTCCCGTTGAGGAGGTCATGATAAGGGACCCAATCACCGTTTTCTCCAAGGCACCTGTCTGGGAGGCCGCAAAGATCATGAAGAAGAACAACTTCTCCCAGCTCCCGGTGAGGGATCTCCACGACAACCTTAGGGCGATGGTCTTTGACGTCGACCTCGTTGCTGCCCTGGCGGGTGTGGAGGAATGAAGGACCTTCGCTCCAAGATAAATGACATAGCCAAGCGGCGCGGGATATTCTGGAACTCCTACGAGATATACGGCGGCGTAGCGGGCTTCTACGACTACGGCCCGGTGGGCGCGAACCTGAAGAAGAATCTCCTTGACCTCTGGCTCGAGGAGTTCGTTTACCGCGACGGCCTCATGCTCATAGACTCGCCTGTGATTGGACCAGAGATCGTTTACCGCGCATCGGGACACGTGGACAAATTCGCAGATTTCATGGTAAGGTGCAAATCCTGCGGCCACGCGTTCAGGGTGGACGAACTCATCGGGGAATTCGTGGAGATCCCCGACGCCCTGAGCCCGGAGGAGATGAACCGCGTCATAAGGGAGAAGAACATACGCTGTCCCGACTGCGGAGGAGAGCTCACGGATGTGGAGGAGTTCCACCTCATGTTCTCCACGCGCATCGGCCTGGACAAGGTCGGGTTTCTGAGGCCAGAGACAGCGCAAGGTATATTCGTCAATTTCCCCCTTCTGTACCGCATCAATCGCGAAAAACTGCCCATGGGAGTAGCTCAAATAGGCCGCGCTTACCGCAACGAGATATCCCCCAGGCAGGGGGTTCTCAGGCAGAGGGAGTTCAACATGGCAGAGATCGAACTTTTCGTCGATCCGGAGGAGAGGTTCGACGATTCCAGGATAGAGGATGTGGAGCTCCCTCTGCTGAAGATGGACGGGGAGTTCATCAGGCTTAGCGCGAGAGAGGCCTTCGAGAAGGGCATCGTGAACGCGTACATGGCGTACTACATGGCCCGCATAATGCGCTTCCTGGAGAAGATAGGTATCGATACCTCCCGCGTGAGGTTCAGGCAGCACCACCGCGAGGAATTAGCGCATTACTCCAAGGACACATGGGACTGCGAGATAGAGCTCTCCAGGGGATGGGTGGAAGTCATAGGTATAGCTTACCGCGGTGCCTACGACCTTGAACACCACATGCAGTACTCGGGCGCGGATATGCGCGCCTTCAGAAAGTTCAAGGAGGAGAAGATTGTCAAGAGGCGAAAGATAGTGCCCCGCATGGAGATCCTGGGCCCCATGTACAAGGGCAAGGCAAAGAGCGTAGCAGAGGTGCTAGAGGGCATGGAGGCCCCCGAGGAGAAGGTGGAACTGAAGGTGGAGATGAACGGAAGCACCTACACCATACCGGAGGATGCCTACGACATCGTGGAGGAGGAGAGGAAGGTATCCGGGGAGAGGTTCATACCCCATGTGGTCGAGCCATCATTCGGTATAGACCGTCTGATCTACGCCATCCTGGAGCACACCTACTACGAGAGGGAGGATTCGGGGTACAAGGTTCTCCGCATACCCCCGAGGATTGCAGCGGTGAAGGCCGGGGTATTTCCCCTGATGAACAGGGACGGGATGGATACCAGGGCGAGGGAGATACTAGATATCCTGAGGAAAAACGGGATCAACGCGTACTACGATGACTCCGGCTCCATAGGCAGGAGGTACGCCAGGGCTGACGAAATTGGAGTTCCCTTCTGCATCACCGTGGATTACCAGACCCTCAAAGACGGGACGGTGACCGTGAGGGAGAGGGACAGCACGGAGCAGAAGAGGGTTCCTGTGGAGAAACTTCCCGATACCCTCCGGAATCTGATTGAAGGGAGGATATCCTTCGGGGAACTGGATGCCCATGTGCGATGAAAAATTAGTGGATGCCCTCGCCGAAATTCTGAAAAGGACAAGATGTCCCCGGGGCTCAACGCTCTCCTTTTCCGGGGGGCTCGACAGTTCAATCCTGGCTTACAATTCCCCTGGAATTTCCCTTATAACCGTTGGGTTTGAGGGGAGCAGAGATATAGAGAACGCAAAAGAAGTCGCCGAATACCTGGGGATGGAAACCCGGATTGTGCTTTTAGACGAAGATACCCTCCTGGAGGGTATGCGCATCATCGCATCGAATTTCCCCGAGTTATCCCCTGTGGAAATCTCGTTCGAACTGCCCCTCCTGTTCGCTGCCAGGAACGCATTAAGCGATAAGATATGCACGGGACAGGGCGCGGACGAGCTCTTCGGCGGCTACGCAAAGTACCTCAGAAATCCTG
>WAOY01000127.1 GCA_015520985.1 DHVE2 group archaeon | reverse complement strand
TCGCTATACCCCTGCGATTCCCGTCAATCCGGTTGCCCGAGATTGTGGCGTTTTTCAAATCGAAAAGAATAATCCCGGCGCCCACGTTGTATATCGAGGCGCCGTTTTTCGTGGCGTTGTACACGTGGCAGTTGCGGATTATGAAATGCAACGTCGTATTACCAACGTAAATTCCCGCTCCTCCGCCACGCGCGTCTATGGAGTAGCCAGAAATTATGTAGGGATCCCACGCAGTGCCAGAGCCTTTCAGGCCCTCGGAATTCACGAAGTTAACGATCTCGGTGTCGTTGTTTATCCTCATCACCCCGTGATCCACGTAGCTGTTTCCGTGGGGCACCGCGATCCTCTCTATTGTCCTAACGCTCTCCCAGGAGCGGGTGTTCACGGCGGTCACGTAGTACATGTAGTACTGCCCATTAAGAACGGAAGTGTCGTTGTAGTAGGTGACCCATCTGGAGAGCGTGGCAACGAGGGTCCCATCGCGGTACACGTTGTATGAATCAGCGGAGTATCCCCAGGAGAGGGGCTGCTTCCATGTCAGATTCACGTACCCATCGCCTTCCCTCACTTTGAAATCGTAGGGTATCGAGGGGGAGTAGGACTTGAGAGGCCTGGAATCATTCACCCCCGCGCTGCCGTCGATTGTGTAATTCCAGTCCACGTAGTTGTCGTGGTCATTGTCGTTGGAATAGTTGTTGTAGGCCCAGTCCAGCCAGAAATTGCCCACCGTGGTGTTCCATACGTTGCCAACGCCGTCGTACGCCTGCACCGCCGTGGGGGAATAAGTCGAGGTGGAACCGTGATTGTACGCGAGGATGTTCGTCATGGCACTGTTACCGGCACCGTTTGTCATGTAAATCCCGTAGGAGGAGGAGTTGGTTATGGTGTTCCTCGTTATGGTGTTGTTCTTGGACTCGAGAACGTATCCAACGCGCACCCCGATTCTGTTATCATGCAGTAGATTTTCCGATACAGTGTTTCCGGATCCGGAGTTAAAAAAGACACCGACGCCACCAATCCCGCCATGTATGTTGTGGATGTAGTTGTTCTCGATGACGTTTCCATCGGATCTAATCTCCACGCCAGTCGCTTGATTTCCGTATATGTCGTGTATGTCGTTGTCCCTGATAACCGAGTTCCCTCCGAGGTAGAATGATATGCCGTAGTTGGCCGTATTCGATATCTCGCAGTGCTCCACGAGGAGGTAAGAGGAGGAGTAGGCGTATATCCCCTCCTCCTTCATGTTGTAGATGCTCAGGTTCGTCATGTAAACGTGGTCGGAGTAGAACACCTGTATGGAGGTGCTTGCATCGTGAATCGCGAGGTTGTTGATGCGGAGATATCTCGCCGATACCGCAATAATCTCCCCAGCGTCCCGGGGCACGGTCTCGTTCTCCGCGTTCCCCTTGTAGAAGTACACGGGCCTTCCGTTCACCGTGTTATTGCGGTAAATCTCCATGCTCTCAAGCTCAGTCCTGGTGCCCATGAGTAGGATGCTCTCACCCACCATGGTGTTCCCATAAAGTACAATATTGCCGCTGGAAGCCATGGTTATGGCAGTCCTGTCATTCCCTTCGAAATGCCCGTCGCCGATTGCTATGCTGTCCCCCCAGTACACGTAAATCCCATAATCGTTGGAGTCGAAGGTGCAGTTCACGATTCTCACGTTTGCCGCGCTGTAAAGCTTCACGCCTGCTCCGTTGCGCCAGTAATATGGCGAGGAGGAAGAGTACTGCGCACCGTGCACGCGGCAATCCCTGATTACGACATGCGAGGTGGTGTTTCCAAGGTATATCCCAACGCTGCGCCCCGTGGCGTTTATGTCGTATCCTCCGATCACGTACGGATTCGCCGCACTCCCATCGCCTTGCCATTTTTCGCTGGATGCCATCGCGGCGAGTTCGGAATCGCTGTTCACAATGATCACGTCGTGACTCTCATACTTCAGTTCCATTCCCGCGATGCTCCCAAGGGTGCCCGCCGAGGTCAAAAAAGCGAGGACCACGGCAAGAAGCACAATATATTTGTGGCTACGAATTTTTCTCATTTAATCTGCCTCCATTTAACCAACAAAAAACATAAGAAAAAATGAAATATAAAACTTTTCCCCGTGGAAGCTCAGCGCCTTCTCGCCAGGAGTAAGGCGATGGGGATGAGGAAAATTATTAGCCCCAGGTTGAACTCGGGGACGTTCTGCTGGTATGTGTACGCGTAGAGCATCGCGTAGTACGTGTTCGATCCGTTGCTGTCCGTCTGCCAGCCGTATCCGAAGAGGAAAAGTTCCGTTGTTCCGTCGCCGTCCACGTCCCCCGCAACTATCGCGTTGCTCATCTCCCCGTCGTATGTCCTCCACGAAACCCTCGCGACCTGCTGGAGAGACGATACGTAGTTGAATGATATCAGATAGTTCCAGAAGGTATCTCCGCCTGTATGGGGTCCCTTGCTTAGTCCAGTTACCACGATATCCTCCACGCCGTCAGAGTCGAAGTCCCCCAAGGCGAGATCCAGGCCGAGGCAGTCCCAGTGCGTCCCGCTGGGCTGTCCCTCGGGATCTATGTAGAACTGAGTCCTCGCGATCTCGTTGAGATTAGAGTCCCAGATGGACACCTCCCCGGCGGTGACGTAGTACTTGTTCGCACCGACGGCCACGATTTCCTTCTTGCCCTCCCCGTTCACATCATCCACTGCGAGAGCCATCACTCCGCAGTTGTCGTTGTCTATCCACTTAACGTCCCTCACTAAGGACAGGGAGGATGAGAAGTGGAATATGGAAATCTGCGCCTTGGACCTCAAAACGCCGGAGTCGTTAAACCCGTAGCTACCGCCGACGATTATCTCGCTGAGCCCGTCGTTATCGAAGTCGTACGCGGTGACACCCATAGCGTAGGTATCGTTGTCCTGGTCGCTCCAAATATATTTATCCTCAAGGCTGAGCTGCATCCCGGCGCCGATGCTCCAGACAGCTATCTCCGCCATGCTGTAGTTCTTGGTGTTGTTGTCCGTGCTCCACTCTATGTCCCCAACGCTGATTACTTCTATGTTCCCATCCCCGTTCACATCTCCCACGAAGATGTTGCTCACGGTGGTGTTCTTCCCGGGCACGTCCCTCCAGGAGACGTTGCTCACAAGCGAGATCGAGGAGTCGTACTTCCATATCCTAATCGCACCGTAACCCGGCGATGTTCCGTACTTGTCCTCCCCGGCGGTGAGGATGTACGCCGAGGAACCGTACTGGAAGACCTTCACCACCTTGCCCCCAGCATCGCTCTTGCCATCGGTGGTCCACGTCTTCTCGGCGAGCAAGCTGAAAGATGAGCCGTCGTACCTCCAGACCCTAAGGGATTCCTGCACGGATATGGAGAGGAGGTTCGCGTCCATGTCGTGGGAAACGGTGACTATCTCGTTGGATCCGTCGCCGTCCACGTCCCCTATGTCCACGTCGTTGCCCATGCTTCCTCCAGGGATCAGAAGCATCGGGGAGCCGTTGGCCCATTCCTCGTGCGCCTCCTGCGTGAAGTTCGAGGAAGAGGAATGCGTCTGGAAAACCTCGCCGTTCCCCTGCGGCGGTGTGCTCACCTCGTAGGACAGTAGCAATCCCAGGAGAGCAAGGGATACCACTATCACGGCAACAGCCCCGAATCTCAACGTACCACCCCGTGGAGAAAAAGAGAGAAAATATTTATAATTTTGGATTAAACCTCGACCGGAAGGTTGAGCTTCTCCACAAGCTCCTTGTACCTGTTCCTTATCGTAACCTCCGTAACGCCCGCGACCTCGGCGACCTCCCTCTGGGTACGGCGCTCGTTCATCATTATGGATGCGATGTATATGGCCGCCGCAGCCACGCCCGTGGGTCCTCGCCCTGATAGGATGCGCTGCTGCTCGGCCATCTTGATTATCTCGTAGGCCTTCTTCTTAACCGCGCCGCTGAGCTTGAGCTTCGCACAGAAACGGTCGATGTAATCCTCGGGCTTGCTTGGAAGAATATTCAGTTTGAGGGTCCTGGCCATGATGCGGTACACCCTACCTATCTCCCTCTTCTTGACCCTCGTGACCGAGGCGATCTCGTCCAGGGTCCTGGGGATGTTGAGCATTCTGCAAGCCGCGTATATACTAGCGGCCACCACACCCTCTATGCTCCTCCCCCTGATCATGTTCTCCTTCACCGCCTTGCGGTAAATCAGCGCGGCCGTCTCGCGGACGTCCTGCGGCAAACTGAGATTCGAAGCGATCCTCTCCAGTTCCTGAAGGGCCTGGGTGAGATTCCTATCTGCGGCATTGCTCACCTTGATCCTCTTCTGCCACTTCCTCAAACGATACAACTGTGCGCGGCTCCTGGTCGGGATGCTCTTCCCGTAAGAGTCCTTGTTCTTCCACGATATTTCGGTGCTCAGGCCCTTGTCGTGGATCGTGTACGTCATCGGAGCGCCGGTCCTTGCGCGGGAGTCGCGCTGCTCCGCATCGAAGGCCCGCCATTCGGGACCCTGATCTATGTAGGACTCATCGATCACGAGTCCGCAGTCCATGCAAACGAGCTCGCCCCTCTCGTAATCCCTCACGAGGTGCGTGGAGCCGCACTCAGGGCACCTCGTTATCTCGTCTATCCACTTCTTCTTCTCCTCTTTCGCCATTTATAATCACCCCCGAGGTACAGCTCCCTCCCCCCTCTCCTCTGTATCCGCACCTTGATGTAGGGTCGCGACACGGGACCGAAAATCGATACAATGCGTCCTATGATTCGCCTTTTCTCATCCACAACCGCCTGGTTGATCTTCGCCTTTGAAACACGGGCCACGACGTACCCCTCACCGCGGCACACGACTTCGAGCTTTTCCATATATGTGAACCATGGCAGCCATGGTATTTAAACCTTTCGAAACTTTTAAAAAATTTTCGCTCCCCCGAAGATGACCCACGATTCGGCACCGCCGGAGGGAAAAATGCTCAAAAAGGTTTAATTATATGTTGCAAATACAGTCTGGGTGACCCGCTATGGTGCTGGATTCTCTCATAAGCAAGGAGGCTCGCCTTCTTAAAAAGGCCGAAAAGCTGTACAAGAGGGGCGAGAGGCTTTTCGGCAGCGACAACACAGAGGCGATGGAACTCCTTCACGAAGCCCTGGACGAGATAGAGAGGAAGAAGAGCGTGATAAAGGAGAGGAAAGGCGATTTCTCGCTTCTTTTCGCCAACATAGGGAATCTCCTGAGCGAGCTGGGGGACTTCAAGAGGGGGGAGGAGGCCTTCAAGAGTGCGATGCTCTACGACTCGAGGAACATCTGGGCCTACATCTACTATGCCAGGGCCCTCTCAAAGAGGAGGCAGTTCGACCTGGCGCTCAGGATGGTGGACAAGGCGATAACCATAAACAGGAAGAGCCGGGAGGCGTGGGAGGTAAAGGCCGAGATATACGAGGGTATGCACGACGTTGACGAGGCCCTGAAGATTTACCTCAACCTGATTAGCATGTTCCCGGAGGAGATGAAGTACTACGACGCGTACCTGAAGTACAAGCCAAACGACGTCGATATTCTCCTGAAGAAGGGTATACTCCTGTACAACCGCGGGGATTACCACAACGCCGCCAAGGTGCTGGAGAACGTTATAGAGATCTCCCCCGGAAATGAGGAGGCGTACATATACCTGGGTGCGTCCTACGACAAGATGGAGAGGTACGAGGATTCAATAGATGCGTTCAGGAAGGCCATCGAGATAAACCCGGAGAACAAGCACGCCTGGATGAACCTGGCGGTGATTTACAAGAAGAGGGGGGAGTACGAGGACGCGCTGAACGCGGTGAGGGAAGCGATAAAGATAGATCCCAACGACCCCAAGTGCTGGAAGCTCAAGAGCGAGATAGAGTACGACATGGAGGATTACGGCAACGCCCTGGAGAGTATCAACCAGGCCTTGGGAATGGAGATGGAGGGGAACGAACTTATAGATGCCCTCCTGCACAAGAGGAAGATCCTGAAGAGGAACTACGTGGCGGATCAGATGAAGAATGCTTGCTACCAGCTCATAAGCAGGGGAAAGAGGGACCTGGATATATACTACGATCTGGCCGAGGCGTACTATAAACTCGGGGAATACGAGAACGCCCTGGAGGTGATAGAATCCATACTAAGCACCTCGCCCCACCACCTCCCAACCCTGGTCCTGCAGAAGAACACGTACATGAAGCTGGGCCGCTGGGAGAAGGCCATAAACTCGGGCGAGAAGATCTTGGAGATTGACCCCAAGAACGTGGAGGCTATGGTGGACATCACCCGCGCTTACATGGAGTTGAAGAAGTACGAGAGTGCTCTTTACTTCATCAAGAGGGCCACGGAGATAGCGCCCAAGAACGTGGAGCTCTGGAAACTCCAGAGGGACATAGCCAAGGAGCTTAACAAGCCCTCCGAGGTTGTAAACGCGTGCCTGGGGATAACCTCCATCGTGGAGGACTTCGAGTCCCTTATGGACCTTGCCAGAGCATATTACTCCCTGCAGAGGTTCGGGGAGGCCAAGAAGGTGATGGATAGGGCCCTGAGGATCCGCGAGGACCACGCCGACGCCTGGAACCTCTACGGGATGATCAACTACAAGCTCAAGGACTTCGAGGAGGCGAAGAAGGCCTTTGAGAAGGCCACGCAGCTGGAGCCGGAGGTGAAGAAGTACTGGAGCAACCTTGGATGGATACTGGAAAAACTGGAGAAGTACCGCGAGGCAGTGGACGCGTTCAACAGGGCTGTTGAACTGGATTCCGGGGACATGAGGATATGGTACGAGCGCGGCCTGTGCCTGGAAAAACTGGGCGAGGACGAGGAGGCGCTCAACAGCTTCTCCAAGGCACTGGAGATCAACCCCAAGTTCATCAAGGCCATCATGGCCAGGGGGAACGTGCACCTGAAGATGGAGCACCTTGACGATGCCCTGAAGGAGTTTGAGAGGGTGCTCAAGCTCGAGCCCAACAACCACGAGGCACTGTACAAGAAGGCCCTGATAGAGTTCAAGCGCGGGAACTACGAAGCATGCCGCAGGGACGTGGACGAGGCGCTCAAGTACAGGAAGGAGGAGGATTACCTCGTCCTGAAGAAGGACTGCTGCCGCGCGGTGAAGGACTGGAACTGCGTGATAAGCGTGGCCGAGGATGTGCTGGAGATGAACGCCAGGAACGCCGACGCGTTCCGGGACCTGGCCCACGCCTACGTTAAGGTAGGAAAGATCGACAGCGCGATAGCCACGTACAGGCGCGCCCTGGAGATTTTCCCCGAGGACGAAACCTTCCTGTACGAGCTTAAGGACCTGCTGCTGCAGGAGGCGGAAAGGGGCGACGTGGGGAGGTACGCGGAGGTAGTTGAGGTGTCCAAGCGCATCCTCGCGATCAACCCAGAGGATTTCCACGCCCTCATGGACATAGCCAGGGCGTACGTGGCCATGGAGAAGTACGACGAGGCCGAGGACTACCTGCTCCGGGCCCTAGGCGTGAAGAGGACCAAGGAGGTCTACGATGCCCTCGGGAACCTGTACCTCAAGAGGAAGGACTACAAGGGCGCCCTCAAGTACTTCGCTGAGTCCCTGAAGATAGAAAACGATCCCGAGGTGCACTACCTGATGGCCTACTGCCACTTCAAGATGGGAGAACTGGAGTTCGCCACCACGTCCATAAGGAAGGCAATGAGGAAGGGGAAGAAGGCCAAGTACTACCTCCTGGGCGCCAAGATAAGCCTGGAGCGGGGTGACAGAAGCAACGCGATAAAGTACGGCAAGAAGGCGCTGAGCATAGAGGATTCCCCCGAGATAAGGCTACTGCTCGGCAGGATCCTGATTGAATCCGGGGAGAACATGGAGGCCATAGGGATACTCAAGCCCCTGAGGAAGGCCGAAGATCCCCTCACCAGGATGAAGGCCCTGGAGCTCCTCGCCATGGCGAGCGAGAGGGAGGGGAGGTACGATGAGGCCCTGGAACTGTACAGGGAGATGCTGAAGCTGGACAGCAAGAGCGCCAGCGCATACATGGGACTGGGGCGGGTCAACACGGCGCTGGGGAAGCACGAGGAGGCCAAGGAGGCCTTTGAGAAGGCGTACCGCCTGAACCCCAGGAACAGGGAAGTGTGCGAGAGTCTCGCATTCACCTACGAGAAAATGGGGGATTTGAACAACGCGCTCAGGTACATAGACGCAGCGATAGAGATCGAGCCCGAGAACAAGTACCTGTGGAACTCGAAGGGGAGGATCCTCGCGGAGATGAAGAAGTACCGGGAGGCCAAGAGGGCCTACGAGAAGGCACTCTCAATCGATTCTGAGTTCAAGCCCGCCCTGGAGGGACTCAGGGACGTGGAGAGGAAGATAGAGGAGATGGAGATAGAGGAGTACGCCAGGAAGGTGCTTGAGCTTGAATACAGGACGGGCAAGAAGGTAACGAAGAAGGTGGCGTTCAAGAAGCTGGACATCCCCCTGGCAATAATACCGAAGGTGTTCGACTACATCCGCCGCGAAGAGCCGCTAAGCGTGGAGGAGATGAGCGAGGAGGACAGGAAGAAGTACGAGAGGGCTTCCCTGGTAATAGCGAAGAAGCTGGGCAAGATAGAGGGCATTGGCCTCAGCGAAATAATAGGAAACACGAGCATGAGCGTTGCCTCCGCCAAGAGGTTGCTGAAGTACATTGAATACTGCCTCCAATCTGAGCCCAGTGAGGATGTGAGTCCCGAGGACGAGAGGATGGTGAAGAAGGCCCTCGACCTGGACTTGAAGAACATAAGCCCACTGAACCTGATGATGAACTTGGACATCGGCATATGCCAGGCGATGAAGATCCAGAGGATCCTCCGGGACATACTGGAGGACGAGGAGATGGAGGAGGAGTACGGAGAAGAGGAGTCAGAGCATGAGAGAACCGGGGATGAAGATAATGAGGTGACACCTGCCGGGGAACACGAGGAGGAAGAGGAGCCGGTTGCGGAGAGCGAGGAAGAGGAGGAACTGAGGCTATGACCTACTACTACCTCCGCCCCAGGTTCAGGTTCTATCCCCGCGAGGTAAGGGATATCCTTTTAGCGGTGGCTATACTCATACTAGCCTTCTCCCTGGTGATGGGCGGCATCGCGCACTTCGTAGAATTCATCCCTGTGGCCACCCTGGCAGTCCTGACGGGGTTCTTCCTGCACGAGATGGCTCACAAGTACATGGCCTTCCGCTACGGGTTCCCCGCGGCCTTTCAGGCGTGGTTCATCGGCCTCGTGATAGCCCTGGCCATGTCGCCCCTGGGATTCCTCTTCGCCGCTCCCGGAGCCGTGGTTATCCACGGCATGCCATCTAAGAGAGAGAATGGAATCATTTCAGCGGTGGGACCTCTGACCAACCTCGTCCTGGGGTTCTCCCTGCTCTCCGTGGCCCTCTTCTCACCGCCGGGCCTGGTGTTTTACCTCGTCTACGTGGCGTACTTCAACGTATTTCTCGCATTCTTCAATCTCCTGCCCATACCGCCGATGGACGGAACCAAGATACTGGCATGGAACCCTGTGGTGTACGCGATCCTCCTGATCGCCTCCCTCGGGGGCATGGCGGTCTTTTACATATGATGGGGGGACCCCTCCATTTCCACTGGAGCGGAAAGTTTTATGCTCATCGCACCTATGTCCGTGGAGGTGATGATGAATGAAGTACACAGCACTGCACGATGTCCACGTTAAGATGGGTGCGAAGATGACCGAGTTCGCCGGGTACCACATGCCCCTCTGGTACTCCAAGATCACCGAGGAGCACATGGCGGTCCGCAAGGCAGTGGGTATTTTTGACGTTTCACACATGGGTGACCTCATAATAGAGGGCCCCGATGCTTCCGAATTCCTGAGCTTCGCCTTGCCGACTGACGTGAGCAGGAAGGAAATAATGCAGGCCGCCTACTCTGCCTTCATCAACCACAGGGGGATTCTCATAGACGATACAATAGTCACCAGGCTGGGAGAGAATAGGTACCTCGTGGTCCCCAACGCGGCCACTACCGACCTGATTTATCACTGGCTCTACTCCCTCTCCGCGGGGTACGATGTGGAGATAAAGAACGTGAGCGCCGAGTTTTCTAGCATAGCCATCCAGGGACCCAACGCGGAGAAGACCCTGCAGAAACTAGTTGTGGAGGATCTGAGCGGGTTGAAGTTCTTCCACGCTATGGTCTCCGAGATGAAGGATATGAAGATAAAGAACAACGAACTCTCCGGGGAGAAGCTCTACATATCCCGCACCGGCTACACAGGCGAGGACGGCTTCGAGATAATATTCCCCAACGAGCATGCAGAGAGGATATGGAACATGCTCCTGGAGGCTGGGAAGGAATACGGCATAAAGCCATGCGGCCTCGCATCCAGGGACTCACTGCGCCTCGAAAAGGGATTCCTCCTCAGCGGACAGGATTTCGAGCCGCATCACGAGCCTCACACCCCCCTGGAAGCAGGGATCTCCTGGACCGTTGACTGGGACCATGATTTCATAGGCAGGGACGTTCTTAAGAAGCAGAAAGAGGAGAAAAATTACGTGATGTTCCGGGGAATTGTCGTGAAGGGCCGGGGAATTCCGAGGCATGGCGATAAGATATTCGTCGGCGACGAGCAGGTTGGTTACCTGACAAGCGGAACTCTGTCCCCGGTGCTCAATGTGGGAATCGGGCTTGGATACATAAAACGCCCGTACACCAAGGTGGGCACCGAGGTGGAGGTGGAGATTAGGAACCGCCGCATACCGGCGGAGGTACGCAAACCGCGTCTGGTTTAACTCCTCCACGAAAAACACTTCCAGTAGAAATAGGGGGGTCTCCCCCATCACATTTTGAAGAAGAATTCGTATATCCTCAGGTCATCCGTGAGCTCCGGATGAAACACCAGCGCTAGGAAGCGGCCCTGGCGTGCCATTATTATTCCGTCACCGAGTTTTGCCATTGGCTTGCAATCACCGTGGCACGCGGCGATTACCGGGGCCCTTATGAACACCGCGTGGAATTTTCCAATGCCTTCTATATCCACATCCGCCTCGAAACTCTCCCGCTGCCTGCCGAAGGCGTTGCGCCTGATGTCCATGTCCATGAGGCCCAGGGTCCTGACACGATTATCATCCACAACATTCTTCGCCATGAGTATTGATCCGGCGCAGGTGCCCATGACCGCGAGCTCTCCCTTCTTAGCGCGCTCCACGACGATGTCGTATATCCCGCTCCTTACCATGAGGCGGGATATTGTGGTGCTCTCTCCCCCGGGGATTATGAGACGTGTCACATCGTTCATATCCCCCGCTCTTCTTACCAGTTTCACCTCCTCCCCCACACCGTATCGCTCCGCGGCTCTTTTCGCGGCTTCGTAGTGCTCGCTCACGTCGCCTTGGATTGCGAGGATTCCTATCATGGGGCCTTCCTCCTTATTTCTTCCAGAATCTCCCTAGCCCTGTCCACCCTCACTTTTCTCTCTTCCACGAGCTTTTCGGCCACAAAGTCAATCTCCTCTCCCTTCGCTCCTGCCATC
>WAOY01000126.1 GCA_015520985.1 DHVE2 group archaeon | reverse complement strand
TTGCCCGCGTAGCTCATCCTCGCGTACGAGCTCTCGTTCAAAGCACTGAGATCAACTCCCACCTCGTAGGTGCTGACATCATCCCCCGGGTCCGGGTCGAACACTATGGCCTTGATGGTCGCGTACTTGCCCAGCATTATGGGCATCGGCGAGCTCACCACGCCCACCACGATGCCCGGCAGGTTCATGTGCCCGTGCAACGTGGCGCTCCAGATCATGCGTGAGTTTGCCGTGTCGTAGAGCGCCACCGCAATCGTCGATGCCGCGCTAACTGTCAGCCCGTCCCGGTAACTGTTGTAGTACAGCTCCTCCCCCTGTGAGAAGTAATTGTCCGCAGCAAAATCCTGCCCTAGCTGTGTGAGCAGGTACCTCTCCACAGTGGCGTCAATGACCACTATCAACATCGTCCGGTCCGCGGGCAAACTCTCCCCGCCCACATTCTTCACCGTGATGTTCGCATACGTGCTCGATGATATGTTCACAAACTGCACGGTGGCATCGAACTCAGTGTACGTGCCCGACTTGGGCGTGGGCAGCGTGCTAACATAGTAAAACACGCTGGAGAACAGCGTGACCGTTATGAGCAGAACTAATATGCTCCCCAGAACCTCCGATACTCCCTCTTCCTTCCTGACAACTTTCATCCACTCTCACCTCGCCACTCTCTCTCAATCCGCGCTTCATTATTTAAAGCTTTCGGGGTATGTACCGACGGAAATGTTTATTTCGCATATCCCTTTAATGCAGCGTGTGATTACTTCCGCACCCTCAAAGGTAATACTCTTCGGTGAACACGCGGTGGTGTACGGCGAGCCCGCCATAGCGGTGGCCATAAATCTCAGAACCACCGTTATGATGGAAAGGGCGCGGGAATACAGCGTTAACGGTGAGCCGCTGGACGACAGGTACCACCGCTACATAAAGAAGGCCATAGAACTTCTTTGGGATGGAGAGCCCCTGAGGATAACCACCGCCAGCGCAGTGCCCTCTGCGTCAGGCATGGGCTCTTCCGCGTCCATAACCGTGGCCACCGTTTCCGCCCTGCTCGCCATGATGGGTCGGGAGGAAGAGCGTAATGTTGCCCTTAACAGTTTCAGGGTGGAGTACGAGACCCAGGGGAGGGCCAGCCCCATAGACACGAGCACCGTCACCCATGGAAAGGGGATCCTGGTGGCGAACAGGAAGATGGACAACTTCCTCTGGGAGGTGGAGCGCGGGGGTACGAGGTGGTACATACATCACCTGGAGGTCCCTCCATTGAAGCTCGTGGTGGGATTCTCGGGGATAAAGGGCCACACACCCGAGATGGTTGAGAAGGTGCGCCGGTTTTACACCTGGAACGCCTTTGCCCGGGACGTCATAAGGGAGATAGGGCGCATCACCCTCGAGGCCATAGAACCGCTTGAGAACGAGGACTACGAGCGGATAGGTGAGCTCATGAACAGGAACAACAAGCTCCTCACGATACTTGGCGTTAGCCACCCGAAGTTAAAGGAGATGATAGACGCCTCCCTGAGGTATTCCTACGGTGCAAAGATAACCGGTGCAGGTGGAGGTGGCTGTATGATTGCCCTCACCGACGAGCAGGACGAGGTGGCGAAGGCCATAGAGGAAGTGGGGGGTAAGGCGTACAAGGTGAGCATTGCGCAGAGGGGCTACGAAATAATGAGCAGGGAGTAAAAATCAGGGGTGAAAATCATCCGTTGCTATTTCTCTTGACTCGCAATTTATAAATCTCTGTAAAAAATTTTTTAAACCTCCCGGGGGTTTTGTTAATTTGGGAGAGACCCTGGATGCCCGCAGGTGGTGTAAGTCACCTCGGGGTCTCTCTCGGGGAGAGCCTCGTGCTCTCCTCTTCCTCCACAAGGGAGGTGATAATCAGAGGTGATGAAAAGTATGAGAAAAGTATGGATGGAGAGAGAACAGGGAGAATTCGGCATCGGCTCACTAATAATCTTCATCGCGATGATTATCGTCGCAGCGGTGACTGCCACCCTTCTCATCAACGTGGCTTACAACCTGCAGCAGCAGGCCGAGCAGACATCGGAGCAGGCGATACAGGACGTGTCCACGGGGGTCAAGATAATATCCATGGGCGGGTACAGGTACAACGCCTCTTGGGGTACCAGCGCGCCCTACCGCTCCACCCTGGACTGGATATCCCTGAAGATAACTCCCATCGCCGGAAGCCCGCCCATCAACGTGAGCGATATCGTGATAGAGGTCACGGATGGTTACGTGGTTGCGACCCTCTACTACAACCCCTCCGCGAGTTTCAGCGCGGGACCAAAACCTTCCGGGCTGAGCTCGAATGAATTCGGTGCGAGGAAAATACGCGATATGAGCCCCGAAGATCCTGGGATAATGACCCAGGGCGACATAGAGGAGATCTTCTTCAACGCCACCGCCGCAGGGCTGAATCTGCAGCCGCAGAGCTCCCTCTCCATCAAGATCATCCCCAAGCACGGTGTGCCCGTGGAGAAGGACCTGATAACCCCATCCCCCTATGTGACGAGGTACGTGGAGCTGGTGTGATATGGGACTGAGCATAACCGCCACATACGGGATAATATTCACCGCATCGCTCATGATGTTCGGCATAATGCTGAACAGCCTCCTTTACGCCTACGACCAGTTCAACAGCGGATTGGGGGACAGGATGGAGATGATAGACGCCCACCAGAACAGCATAGAGGTGGAGCGGGTTGTGTACAATTCATCCAGGATCGAGATAATCGCGAGAAACGGCGGTCCGTACACGGTATCTATGGATAAAGCAAACGTGATCGTCAACGGCACGCCCCTCACCTTCGACTCTCCCCCTTACTGGTACCCGGGTATGGATGTGAGGATATTCGTGAATTCGTCCTACGATATCGGTGGGGAGCACGGCGTGCAGTTCTGCATACCCTTCCCAGGAGCTATCGCCACTTCGGAGTACGATAAAATTTATGCGATCAATGACACATCGCTCGTCGCTTACGATTACCGCGGAGTTGTGGTCTGGAGGGTAACCGTGGGGGAGCCGCGGGATGTCAGCGTCGGCTCTTACGTTTTCTTCCTCAATTCCTCCGGTATTTTCTCCTACGATTACGACGGCACCCAGGTTGGATTTTTTCCACTGTCGGGTCTCTCCTCCCTGGACTCCCGCGGCCCCACGGTCTACGCCATCTCCAGCAATCGCCTGTTCATCGTTAATTTCACCACGCTTCGGGTGAGGACGGTGGGCATATCCTCAGGAAGGGATGTGGCTGTGGGCCACAGGGTTTACGTGCTGGAAAACGGAGCCATCAGGATTTTCGACTACTCTGGCAATTCTCTGGGGGTGATAAGCGATTCCCGCCTCGCATACGCTACCCGCATCTCCGCCGACTGGAACATCGCAGGCGATTACCTCTTCGCCCTCACATCCGATGGGAATGTGCTGGTTTACAGGGATGGCGGGTTCGTGGGATCCATACCCCTTGAGAGAAGCGCAGGGAACATAGATGTGTATGGGAAGATATACCTGTCCGGCGAGTGCGTTGATGCGGTGAACATGGGGTACCGGATTAAGATAGTTGATGAATTTGGAAACGAGGCCTACGGGCTGCTTTGAGGTGATGCTCCATGGGTCTGAGCACAAGCGCGACGCATATCATCTTCTTCATCGCCTCCGTGGTCATCGCCGGGGGATTCATAGGGGTGGCCGCCAGTGTTATAATCAACATATCCAACGGCATACAGGACCGCGGGGATATGATAGGGAAGCAGCTGTCCGAGGATTTCTCCATAATAAACGATCCGGAGAGGATGAGCAACGATCCCCTCATCTTGTATCTCAAGAACACGGGGAAGGTGCCCCTGAGCACCGCACATATAACAGTGCTCGTCGATGGAATCTCTGCTGATTTCACGGTGAGCGACGGCAGCAACGGGACCTGGATGCCCGGGGAGGTCATAGTGCTTCAGGTGCATGTGAACCTGTCCAGCGGTACGCATGTGGTCAAAGTGATCCTGGAGGATGGCCTTGCGAAGTCCTTCACCTTTGAGGTGTGAGGCATGTACCACATAAAG
>WAOY01000125.1 GCA_015520985.1 DHVE2 group archaeon | reverse complement strand
TTTCAATACTGTAAATACTTCCCTAACCTATCTCGTAATTACTAGCGATGGGATAAAAATAATCGTAGGAAACAGAAAAATAAAAAGTCGCATACATAAAGACGACGTGAAGAAGGTGGTTGTTAATCTGAGAAAAAAGTGGATTGAAATTCACCTGAAAAATGGGGAAGTTATCTATTCTAAAAGACGCGATAGAAATTGGATGGAACATAATTTTGTGTACCACTCTAAATTTGAGCAGTTCAAAAAAGCTATGAAGGAAATAGATGCAGAATATGAAATAATACCCTTCTGAGTCTTTGGTGCGTTTAACGAAACTCCTTATGTTTTATTCTTTCCCCCACATCCACACATCCCAACGCAGCGATGGGCTCAAATTTAAATATTAGATGGGTATTGCGTTTAAGAGAGGTGTACCCATGACGCTCATTGAGGATATAGTGATTCGCAAGATCCTCGACTCCCGCGGGAATCCCACGGTGGAGATCGAGGTATACACCCTCAACGGCTACGGCAGGGCCGCGGCTCCTGCTGGCAAGTCCACAGGGAAGCACGAGGTGAAGGCTTATCCCCCTGGTGGCATAGATGAGGGCATACGCTTTTTCAAGGAGAACATGGTCAACTTCGTTGGTATGGACTCAACGCAGCAGGAGGATATAGATGCCATGCTCCACGAGATCGATAAGACCCCGGATTTCTCCCGCCTCGGGGGAAACATCGCCGTTGCTTTCAGCCTTGCGGTCGCCAAGGCCGCCGCCAATTCCCTGGGCATTCCCCTTTATCAGTACCTCGGGGGAATATACGCCACGAGCATACCCAAGCCCGTGGGCAATGTCCTCGGCGGGGGAAAGCACGCCATAAACGGCACGACGATCCAGGAGATGCTCTCAATCTCACTCGGAGACACTGCCTGGGACAACATATACGCAAATTCGCTAGTTCACAGACGCCTTGGTGAGAAACTCAGGAAGAGGTTCCCAGATCTCTCCATAGGGCTCGGGGACGAGAAGGCCTGGGTGGCACCCCTCGCGGACGAAGAAGCGCTTGCCATGGTGAAGGAGGCCATTGATTCCGTGAGCGACGAGCTGGGCTTTGAGATCCGCCCCGCGCTGGACTTCGCGGCCTCTTCCTTCTATGAGAACAACAGGTACGTGTACCGCGATAGAATTCTAACGAGGGATGAGCAGATAGATTTCGTTGAGAGCCTGGTTAAAGACTACGGGGTTCTTATCGTCGAGGATCCACTGCACGAGGAGGACTTCGAGGGCTTCGCAGAACTCACGAAGAGAATAGGACACCTCGCATATGTGGTAGGCGACGATTTATTCGTGACGAATGTGGAGCGCCTTGAGATGGGCATCGAGAAGGGCGCCGGGAATGCGATACTCATCAAGCCTAATCAGATTGGCACAATATCCGACATGCACGATACAATACGCCTCGCCAAGGAGAGCGGATATGCTTGCGTGATCTCGCACCGTTCTGGCGAGACATGCGATGCCAGCATAGCGCATCTTGGCGTGGCGTTTGGCTGCGAGTTCATAAAGACAGGTACCATCGGTGGAGAACGCGTGGCGAAACTGAACGAGCTGGTTAGAATAGAAGAAGAGATAAAGGGTGAGTGAAAATGGCGGAACTGCTTGTGGAAGAGGACATGTATCTCACCGCTGGCGTGCACATAGGTACGCAGGTGAAGAACAAGGACATGCTGAAATTCGTTTACAAGGTGCGCAATGACGGCCTGTACATCCTGGACATAAGGAAGACGGACGAGCGCATACGCCTCGCAGCGAAATTCCTCGCGAGGTATCCCCCCGAGGATATCCTCGTGGTTGCGCAGAGGCAGTACGCGCAGAAGCCAGCCGCGAAGTTGGCGGAGATAATTGGTGCCAAGGCCGTCGTGGGGAGGTTCATCCCCGGAACCCTGACCAATCCCGAGCTGCCAGGGTATCTTGAGCCGAGGGTGATATTCGTCAACGATCCAGCGGCGGATGCCCAGGCCCTGCGGGAAGCGGTTAAATCACGCATCCCCGTGGTTGCACTGTGCGACGCGAACAACCGCACCAGCTACGTTGATCTCGTGATCCCGACCAACAACAAGGGCAGGAGGGCCCTTGCCTTCGTGTACTGGCTCCTCACCAGGGAGATACTCAAGGCCAGGGGCGACATAAAGGGCGACGATGAGTACAAGTACACCGTAGAGGATTTCGAGGCACCGCTATGAGACCTGCGGCAGTTGCCGGTCAGTTCTACCCCGCGACTGCTGAGGAGCTCAACTCCCTGATCCCCGATCTTTTTTTGCACCCCCTCGGTCCCGGAAGGATTCCCAGTCTTAACCGCGATGGTGAGAGGAAAATTGAGGGTGGCATCGTTCCCCATGCGGGGTACATATTTTCAGGTCCAGTTGCTGCGCATTTCTACGCCGCCCTCGCCGAGGACGGGTACCCGGACTCGTTTGTGATCCTCGGCCCGAATCACTACGGCTTGGGCTCGGGAATATCTCTATCCATGGAGGATTTTCAGACCCCCTACGGCGTGGTCAGGATAGATCGCGATCTCGCGAGGGGTATCGCGAGGGAGATTGTGGATATCGATGAATCTTCCCACAGGTATGAGCATAGCATAGAAGTACAGCTTCCCTTCCTGCAGTTCTTCAAGAGGGACATCAAGTTCGTGCCAATCGCCATGCTCATCCAGGAGGAGGAAATCGCGAGGGAAGTGGGAAAGATCGTGCGCGAGGCCATAGAGGCGAGTGGAAAAGATGTGGTGGTAATCGCCTCAACGGATTTCTCCCACTATGTGCCGAAGAAGAAGGCGTACAAGAACGACGCCCTCGCGATTGAGAGGATCGTTAACCGTGATATCTCCGGGCTTTACCGCGTGATTTACAGATACCGCATCACCATGTGCGGGTACGGCCCCGTGGCGGCGATGCTCACCGCAACCCGCGGCGATGTGGAAATATTGAAATACGCCACGAGCGGCGATGTGCATCCCATGGACGACGTGGTGGGTTACGCTTCATTCAAGGTTGTAAGGAGGTGATGAATATGGCAAAGAAGAAGGAAAATATCGAAGAAAAGCTTAGTGCGAAGAAGGAGAGCATGTGGCTCACCCTGAAGAAAAACGAAATGGAGAAGGCGATGAAGTTCGCCGAGGACTACAAGGCCTTTCTAAAGGAGGTCAAGACCGAGAGGGAAAGTGTGGAGTTCTTCCTGAAGATAGCGAAGAAGAAGGGCTTTAAACCTCTGTCTGAATACAGGAAACTCAAACCAGGCGATAAGTTCTACATAGTGAACCGCGAGAAGAGCCTCGCCCTTGGAGTCGTGGGTAAGAAAACTGACAGGTTCAGCCTCGTGGTGTCGCACATTGACGCGCCCCGCATTGACCTGAAGCCGAATCCGCTGTGGGAAGACCCCGATTCCTCTCTCGCGCTTCTCAAGACGCACTACTATGGCGGCATAAAGAAGTACCAGTGGGTATCCAGACCCCTAGCAATTCACGGTGTGGTGTACACCAAATCCGGGAAGAAGGTGAAGATAACCATAGGCGAGGATCCAAACGATCCGGTGTTCGTGATACCCGACCTCCTGCCCCACCTGGCGAGGAAGGCCCAGGGCGAGCGCAAGCTCTTCGATGGAATTCGCGGCGAGGAACTGCAGCTCATAGTCGGGAATATCCCCGTGGACGACAAGGAGGTGAAGCAGAAGGTCAAGACTTATGTTCTCAAGTACCTGAACGAGAAGTACGGTATGGTGGAGGAGGACTTCAACTCCGCAGACCTAGAAATTGTGCCGGCGCATGAGCCCAGGGATGTGGGCTTCGATCGCTCGATGATCGGTGCCTACGGCCATGATGACCGCATATGCGCATACACCTCGTTCAGAGCAATCCTCGACGTCAAGAACCCGACGTACACCGCAATCGCCTTCTTCTACGACAAGGAGGAGATCGGAAGCGATGGCAACGTGGGAGCGCAGAGCAATTTCCTGGAGTACGTGCTCGCGAAGGTGTATTCCCTTATTAAGCCCGACTACAAGCACTACGAGTTCTTGGACATCCTATACAACTCCCGGGCCATAAGCGCGGATGTGAGCGCGGCGATAAACCCCATATTCAAGAGCGTGCACGACATACAGAACGCGGCCAAGGCTGGTTATGGGGTGGTGATTTCCAAGTACACCGGGCACGGAGGGAAGTACGGATCCAGCGAGGCTACCGCGGAGTTCATGAACGAGATCCTCTCGCTCTTCCGCAAGAACAAGGTCGCGTACCAGATCGCGGAACTTGGCAAGGTGGACGAAGGCGGCGGCGGAACCATAGCGAAGTTCTTTGCCCGGTACGGGCTCGACGTGGTGGACATGGGTCCCGGCGTGATAAGCATGCACTCCCCCTACGAGGTCATATCCAAGATGGACCTCTGGAGCGCGTACCTGGCTTACAAGGTATTTCTGGCCCAGTAACCCACTTTTTTATTTTTGAATATTCTCACAGTTTCTCCAGCACGCTCGCTATGAGGAACGGCAGGATGACCGTGGCGTCGCCCTCGACGGTCACATATTTGGCGTCTTCGCGCACCTTGCCCCAGGACACCGCCTCGCGCACCCTTGCACCGCTGAGCGAGCCGTCCCACTCCACCGCAGTGGTGATGTAAACCGCATAATCGAGGCCTTCGCGGAACTGGTTCCACCATATTGTGTGGTGCTTAGATATCCCTCCGCCGATCATCAACGCGCCGGTTTTCTTCGCCTCAAAGATAATGTCAGCGAGCTCGTGCTCGTCCTTCAGGATATCTATGCGGAAATCGGGGTGCATCTCCCTGAAGGACCACAGCTGCGCGCCGAAGGAGCCATCCGTGATTCCTGGCACGTATATCGGGATCTTGTTTTTATGCGCCCAGTAGAGTATGGAATCCTCGTTGTCCAGGCGCTTCGCGAATTCGTCGATTATCTCGCGGCCGCCCCATTCCTTTTTCTCCGTGTATAACTCCTCCAGGATGGGCATCATGAAGTTCTCCATAACCTCTCCGTAGGATTCGTTGGGCACGAGTACATTGCCGAGGCGATTAATACCATCATGGTGCAGTTGAACATCGTCCATCATGAAGGAGCCGTGGTAGTAGTTCTTGAAACTGCGCGCAATATCGTGGTCCAGCGTGCCGCAGGTGGTGATTATCACGTCCACCAGTTTCCTCTTCACCAGCTCCCTTATAACTCCCCGTGTCCCCGTGGCGATTATGCACGCCGGAAATGAGAGGAACGTCGTATTCTCTTCGCTGAACATTCTTAGCAGTATTTTCTCCGCAACCGCGAGGTGCTTCGCAACGAAACCTCCTGATTTGTACAGTTCGTCCATTAACTCTCCGGCTGTCATACCCTTGCGGAGATTTATGTCCTCGACGGGTATCTCGGGCCTCATTTCCTCCACCCCAATTCGCGGGGAATATCGTCGTTCTTCTCCACGTACTCCCTCACCGGCTTGAGAATCCTCACTAATTCTTCCGCGACTCCGTTCTTCAGGTCCATGGGGTGCAGTTCACCCCTCGCGTAAATATCCTCGAGTTCCTCGTAGGAGTTGATCACGAGATCCCCGCCCCACTTCTCGGGCCTGGGGATTACGAGCTTATCCACGTAATACGCGAAGAGGATGTGCTTGGCGATCTGCAGCACAGGATTTCCCTCTATTTCAGGCGGGCAGAATGCCTTCTTCATCTTCCTCCTTATCTCCTCCTCTGAGTCGTCAACGAAGATCGCGCTACCCTCCTTGCTCTTGCTCATCTTCGCCTCGATGGGATCCATTCTCCCAGATCCCTTGAGACCTGCGAGGATTACGGTGTGAATCGCGACGGGCTTCTCATATCCCAGTTTATCTGCGACATCCCTGGCGAGCATGTGGGCGTGCCTCTGGTCCATGCCCCCCAGGGCGACTTCTATTTGCATGTCGAATATGTCTGCGACCTGCATGAAGGGGTAGATTATCTTGGAGGAATCCAGCTCCGCCTCGTCCTCCTTGCGGCCCATGATGGTCATCGCCCTTTTCACCCTCTTCAGCGTGGTCTTCTTCGCAATGCGTATCACTTTCTCCCAGTATTCTTTTCGGGACACTAATTCATCTGCCCAGAGGTACTTGGGGCGAATGCCTAGAGCATCGAAAACGCCCTTCAGGTACTCCCCTGCGAGGCGAATTTTCTCCATGTCCCCCGAGAACTTGTCGTTTATGTAGGCGTGCCAGTCCGCCAGGTACACGAGCATATCTACGCCCGCCTCCTGGAGGTCACGGACTTTGTTTCCTATTATCAATCCCGTGCCCAGGTGAACGCGGCCGGACGGCTCGATTCCCACGTACCCCTTGGGGCTGTGCTTCAGCTTCTCCTCCAGTTCCTCTTTGGTGATGACTTCCACCACGTTGCGCATGAG
>WAOY01000124.1 GCA_015520985.1 DHVE2 group archaeon | reverse complement strand
GTGGACCCCCTGAACTGCGAGGGATACACAGGCGCTTTTTATTCTGCATGGTATCTTGCGGAGAACATGAGCGATCCTGATTTCTCCCGGCTAACTCGCTACCTGCAGAGGGGGTGGAGGCTGTCCGGGTTTTCCTGCAGGCACCCCAAGCTCGCCATCACTTTCATAAAGACATGGCTTAAGAGGGTGTACTCCCCGAGGTTGTAGGGGATTACAAAAACTTTTAACCCCGCCACCGCATGCACCACCATGCGGGCACTGATAAGCGTATCGGACAAGACGGGGATAGCGGAATTCTCCAAGGCTCTCTTTGAACTGGGATACGAGATCATCTCCACCGGAGGCACTTACAGGCACCTGCGTAATTCGGGAATTAATGCGATCAAGGTGGAGGACATAACCAAGTTCCCGGAGATTCTGGAAGGGCGCGTGAAGACGCTGCACCCCGCGATACACGGGGGAATTCTGGCGAAGAGGAAGGAGGATCTCGGGGACCTGGGAATTGAGCCCATTAATATGGTTGTTGTGAACCTATACCCCTTTGAAAAGTTCAAAGATGCGGAAGAGGAGGAGATGATCGAGAACATCGACATAGGGGGCGTAGCCCTCCTTAGAGCAGCGGCGAAGAACTATCACCGTGTGATCGTGGTATCTTCGCCGGAGCAGTACGACGAGGTAATCACTCTCCTTCGAGAGGGAAAGTTCGATCTGGAGAAGAGGAGAGAGTACGCCCTTCGCGCCTTTGCTACCACTGCCTCGTACGATGCCATGATATACAACACCCTCTGGCGCAGGTTCCTCGGGGATTTGCCGGATACTCTGCTCATCGCATCGCCCCTCGCTGAGCGGCTTCGCTACGGGGAGAATCCGCACCAGCGCGGAGCGTTCTATTCATCGCACCCGCCCTTCGTGCAGCACCACGGGAAGAAGCTTTCCTTCAATAACCACTACGATATGGACTCCGCCTACGCCCTGGTCATGGAATTCGACGAGCCGGCGGCTGCGGTGATAAAGCACGCGAACCCCTGCGGCGCGGCGATAGGCAGGGATTTGAAGGAGGCCTTCGAGAAGGCGTGGAACGGCGATCCCATGTCCGCGTACGGCAGCATAGTCGCCTTCAACCGCGAGGTGGATGGCGAGGTGGCCGAGCTTCTCAGGAAGAAGTTCATCGAAGTAATCGTGGCTCCCGGGTACAGCGACTCCGCCCTGGAGATCCTGAGGAAAAAGAAGAACCTGCGCATAATCGAGATGCGCGCAAATACACACGAAACATACGAGGTGCGGCAACTCCGCTTCGGCTATCTCCTGCAGGACTGGAACGATAAGAAGCTGTACGAGGCGAAGGTGGTGTCGAAGAGGGAGCCGACGGAGGAGGAGATGCGGGACCTAATATTCGCCTGGGCCGCGGTCAAGCATGTCAAGAGCAACGCCATCGTATTCGCGAAGGATGGAATGCTTGTGGGCGTGGGCGCCGGGCAGATGAGCCGCGTTGATTCCGTGCGCATCGCGGCGATGAAGGCTGGAGATAGAGCGAAGGGCGCAGTCATGGCCTCCGACGCCTTCTTCCCATTCAGAGATGCAATCGATGTTGCGCATGATGCGGGAATCACAGCGATTATCCAGCCGGGCGGTTCAATACGGGATGAGGAAGTGATAAAGGCGGTGGACGAGCACAACATGGCGATGCTGTTCACATCCTTCAGGGTATTCAGGCACTGAGGTGATTAGATGCACTTAACTAGAGAGGAGGAAAAGATGCTGGACGGGGAGTATGGCATAGCCGCTGAGAAGATGCTCCGCATCCTCGTCAAGATGGGCGAAATTTTCGAGGCGGATCGCCTCATTCCCGTGAAATCGGCGCAGATATCAGGCGTGTCTTACAGGACCATTGGAGACGCTGGCCTCCATTTCCTCAAAACGCTGGAAGGTGCGAAGGTCAGGGTTCCCACCACACTCAATCCCCTTGCCTTCGACGAGGATTACCTTGACGCCTTGCACGTGGACGATGACATGTACCGCAAGCAGATGGAGATCATAAAAGCGTACCTTGGCATGGGCGTGAAGCCCACCATGACGTGCACCCCCTACTACTTCGACAACGTGCCAAAGTTCGGGGAGCACATCGCCTGGGCGGAGAGCTCCGCGGTGATCTACGCGAATTCGATCATAGGCGCAAGAACGAACCGCGAGGGTTCCGTTAGTGCCCTGGCATCAGCGATCACGGGCAGGACGCCCAACTACGGGATGCATGTTGAGGAGAATAGAAAGGCGACGCACCTCATCGAAGTGAACTTCGAGATGGAAGCGGAGCATTATCCCCTCCTCGGCCTCTGGATTGGGCACAACGTCAACGGCATCCCGTACCTCAGGATTCGCGGGGACGAGGATGACTTCAAGCTAATGGGCGCGGCCATGGCAGCGTCGGGGAGCATATCAATGTACCACGTGGAGAACTTCACCCCAGAGTACAGGAACGCACTCCACGATGAAATTGAGAGGCTCGTGGTCGAGCGTGGGGACATAGAGGATTACGCCGGCGACGAGATCGACGTGGACCTCGTGGCGATAGGATGCCCTCATGTATCCACGGCGGAGATGAGGAAGATTGCCGAGTTCCTGAGGGGAAAGAGGAAGGAGAAGCCCGGGGGGCGGTGGTAGTGGATCTTTAACTTTTCCGGGCTGTATTTATTGAGGCGGG
>WAOY01000123.1 GCA_015520985.1 DHVE2 group archaeon | reverse complement strand
GCGCATGCATTGCGTCGAGGACCTGGTCCCACATACCCTCTGGAAAATCGTTATTCTTGAAGTACAGACCGCAGGTCTCGGTGGTTATGGTGAACCCGGGCGGCACGGGCAGGCCGATGCGGGTCATCTCCGCCAGGCCAGCTCCCTTTCCGCCGAGGAGCTTCTTCTTTGATGCCATATCCTTCGCAACATTCTCGAGTGCTTCCATGTCTTCCTTCCGGAAATACGCGTATACGTACTTCATCGTCATCACCTTGGTGAGGGAATATGAACAGGATATATATACGTTGCCTAAACGCGCCGTGAAAACTTCGGAGAAAAGGTTAAATCCCTGTCGGAGATTTCAACGTATGCCCGAAGGGGGAATATTTGAAGTTCTGCGAAGCATCTCGTATCGCGATATCCCCGATGATTTTGGGGTGCCCAGCATAGCCAACGCAGATCCCGTGCCCTTCTCCGTGGAGAACTTTCATCCGATATCCTCCCGAAGGGCACGTTTGTGCTTCGTGGACGGGGGGAACAACTCCATTTTCGTTGCGCCGGGGCAGGCCATACACATGGTCCGCCTGTACTACTCGGTGTTCCAAGGGGATGAGAAGATTAAGTTCGGGAGATTCACGTACATACTCGACACCAGGTACGACCCGGGGAGCGGCGAGTACGTGGTGAGGGTGCACGACGTGGATAACGCGGGCATTCTACCTGAGGAGATGACCGTTGAGGAATCCGCCCTGAGGGAGGAGAAGATAAGGGCAATCGGCACCCATGTGAGGCGCCTGGGGGAGTGGCTCCTGATGGAGAAAATCGCGGGGGAATGCAATTACATAGTCCGCGATGGCTCGCTCCAGACGGGGGAGGCGGAGGAGTACATGTACCAGGAGAGGGTGTTCAACAGGGCGAAGGGAATAATAGGGATCTCCAAAACATGCTCTCTCATGACCACCCGAGGATTTTCCATCGTCGCCGCGGTGCAGTATCTCGCGGAGAGGAATGGAATAAAGGCGCCGTGGTACTACAACCCCATAGCGAGGAACATAAGCACTATCCGCGGGGACATGTTCGTGATAAAACTTCACCCCATGTCCGAATACGCCTTCCGCGCGGAGATATACCCAGAGACTAGGGCGGAGGAAATCCTCGCCGCCCTGGTGCCACAGTCAAACGACGCCACCTTCATCGGATACCCCTACGGGCTGCTAGACGCGGACATAAACGCCAGGATCTCCGACGAGGAGGTCAAGCTGTACCGCAGCATGATCTCGGATTTCCTCGACGATTTCTCCCGCATGGAGATGCGCGCGCTGGACGCGCATGACCGCATAAGCGAGGTGAAGTGAATGGTCGGGCAGATTATAGGAGGAGATTACGGAGAGATATGGATCAGGCAGAAGAGCACAGAGAGATTGGAGATAGGAGAGCTGTTAATGGCGGACGACATAATCCTGCAGGTATTCGACATGGAGTACGGCAGCCTGCTGGAGAGCAGGGACATAGCGAGGATGAGCGGCATGCACCTTGAGGGGATGGGCGAGGTGAGCGTGAAGGAGAACAACATAAGGAATTACATTCTTGCGAAGGCGAAGCCCGTCTTCGATCTGAGAAACAGGGGTACTCCGAAAGCCCTGCCGGGATTCTTCCGCGTGCTGCGCAGGGTTAGCGAGGAGGACTTCGACTTCATGCGCAGCGACTCCTCTGGGATCTACCTGGGGAAGGTGAGGAGCGGCTCAAGGGTCCTCGATATTCCCCTTTACCTGGATGCAAGGGATGTGCTGGCGCACCACATACTGATCCCGGCGGCGACGGGCATGGGCAAGAGCAACCTCATGAAGGTCATGCTCTGGAGCATGGTTGGAAAGAGGTACGCAGGGATCCTAGTGCTCGACGCTCATAACGAGTACTACTCATACGTGCACAATGGGAAGAGGTATGGCCTTGCGGAGCACCCGGATGCGAAGGACAACGTGCTTTACTATTCCCCCAATCCCCAGGAGGGGTTCACCCTGCGCATAAACGTAAGGAACGTGAGGCCCCATCACCTCAAGGAGATAGTGGAGTTCACCCAGGCACAGGAGGACGCAATGTACCTCGCGTACAGGGAGTGGGGAGAGGAGTGGATAGAGCGTATTCTCCTCGGTGGGAGTGTGCAGGGGATCAACGAGACGACCCTGGCCGTGCTGCAGAGGAAGATACAGGTCGCCCTGGAGCTGAGCGTCGTTGACGGCGATATAGTACCCAGGGGAAACATATTCTCAGTGGGGGACGAGGGGAGAAGGACGGTAAGGGACATCGTGGAGCATCTGGATTCTGGTAGAATGGTCATAGTGGACACCAGCGCCATGTCCCAGGACCTGGAGATTCTAATCGCTAGTATGATAATGAGCGAGATCTTTGAGAGGCACAAGCGCTGCAAGGAGGGGCGAAGCGAGAATTGCGATTTCCGCGAGTTGCCCGTTGTCTCCGTGGTTCTTGAAGAGGCGCCCAGGGTTCTGGGCGGGGACAGGAGCAACGTTTTCAAGATGATTGCCCGCGAGGGGAGGAAATTCAAGGTGGGGCTGATTGCGATTACGCAGCTACCCTCCATGATCCCCCGGGAGATCATGGCGAACCTCAACACGAAGATAATCCTTGGCAACGAGATGAAGAGCGAGAGGGACGCAATCATTTCTTCTGCGCCGCAGGATCTCAGCAAGGACAGCAAGATGATCGCCTCGCTGGACAAGGGAGAGGCGATAGTGAGCAGCATATTTACCAAGTTCCCCGTTCCGGTGAAGGTGGACCTCTTCGAAGAGATCGTGGATTCAACGCGAGCCGAGAAGGAGGAGCGGAAGAAGAAAGAG
>WAOY01000122.1 GCA_015520985.1 DHVE2 group archaeon | reverse complement strand
TCTCTGATGAAAAGGTTCTCCAGATCCTTCTGAAATTCTTTTAGGAGAGATGCATAAATTGTCTGCGAGTTCTTGGCCATGTCTATAGCCCGGGGATAATTCAACTCATCACCCAGAGGCGCGAGGGAATAATGCACTTCCCTGCCCTGACCCAGCCCTATGTCGATGTATGAATAAACAGATAGCAAAGGCTTCTGATTTATCCGCTTGTCTACACCCTCTGATTCCTTTCTATCATGCTCTGCCGATTTTCCATCAGCCAGTTTGAGAATTTTCAGCAGCTCTGGATAGTCACCCAGGTATGGGATATTGTGATGGGACTCCACTAGGTAAAGTACCTGTTTTTTCGTCTCAGAGTCCATGTTAAGATACCTCTCCAGAAATTCCTTTCCAAAGGTTTCATGGTTCTTCTTGTTAAAGTCCGTAGAGGCGCGCTGCACGAATTTACCTATATCATGCAGAAGCGCAGAAACCACCAATACATGCTCCCTCGTATCCATAGGATATCACGGCGAACATGATTAAAGCATTATTTAAACATTGCTCCGAAGTTTTTTACTTCTCCGGTACCCCCAGCACTATGGCAAGCCCATGGGTGTGCGGGTTCTTCAGCGAGAGATAGTGCCCAACGGCATCTCCGGCTTCGTCGTAAATACGCCAGAATCTCCGAATATCTACCTCCACGTAATCCTCCACGCTTTCATCGGAGAGGGCGAAGTCGATGAGTGAATACTCACCTATTCTCAGGTGCCTCAGGAACTCGCGGATATCGTAGGTTCTCGCCCGAATGGCCTTTATGGACAGATGCTCGAAATCCTCTATGCGAGATATTGGCGCTAAGATAGGGGCATAGTAGGCAGAGGAGAGAAAAGCGTATTTCTCCGCCCTGCCCAGGGAGGCATAGTAATCTTCGCTTCCAGGCGGGGGTGAAATGTGGGTGAAGCACTTTCCCTTCGGGAGCGCCTCGCCTTCTGGCACTCCCACGCCGCGGTTGCGGTGGTACCTCCTCACAATTTTCAGTTCATCCTCTCCGAGTTCGTAGGCGATGCATCTTAAATTCTTCGCGATGGCAGCGTATCTCCACGCATCCATGGGAATCACCAGAACTTGCCCATGCTCTCAATGGGAATGGGGCACATCGCAATTCTCCTCGCCCAGAGGCAGTCCCCGCAGCTGGGCTCGTTGCCCCAGCAGTCCCTGCGGGTGTCGTGCACGTACTGGCAGGAGTCAACGAGGGGACAGTCGGTGCAAGATGGATATATCGCGTTCTTAACGATGAACCGGAACCATGCGTAATCGGGGGAAGTCCATATATCCTTCAAACTTCTCTCCCTCACGTTCCCGAAGGAATGCGCATAGACCATCTTCTGGCGGCCGTTCACGTACTCGGGGTACGTGTGGAGGAACCTGTAACAGGGCGCGACCTCGCCGTCCCAGCGCACCACCGCGACCTTCTTCTCCACGAACTCGCAGTGCCTCTCGGTGCGCAGCTTGAATTCAGGAATTCGCATTACGAAGCCGTGGTACGCGTTCCTCTGGAGCTCGTCCAGGTAGGGCTCCAGATTCACGGAGCCATCGTAAAGAACCATCTCCGCATGCCTCTCGTTGATGGGTATGATGTTGGAGAAGAGCACGGAATCCACGTCGTATTCCCCGAGAACCTTTGCGATCTTCCCCATCTCCCTGTAGTTCTCCTTGGTGAGCACCACCTCGACGCCCACGTGCGGTATCTCGCTCCCCCGCGTTTTTCTCATCTCCACTATTTTCTTCACCCTGTCGAGGGTAACCCCCGGGATAACGTGCCCTATCTCGGTGGGCTGCAACGGGAGGGTATCCAGGGAGAGGAAAATCAGATCTGCGGGGAGATCAACAAGATCCCTTATCCTTTTCTCGCTCAGAAGGAAGCCATTTGTGGAAATGCCAAGGGCGTATCCCCTCCTCTTCACCTCCCTCGCCATGTCCATGAATCTCGGGTGCACCGTGGGCTCGCCTATTCCACCGAAGTAAATCATCCGCAGATCCGGAAACTCTGAGGCGTCGTCGAGGATCTTCTCGAATAGCTCGTAAGGCATGTCTCCCTCCTCGTCGAGCCAGTACTGCTTGAAGCACATCTCGCAACGCAGGTTGCATCTATTTGTTATTTCGAGGTAGAGGTACCGCATGTCAGGCTCTTCCGGAATCCGAATGATTGCGTTGTCAAGGTGGAACTCGTGCATCAGCCACCACCCACCGGGGGGAATATGGCAACCTCATCCCCATCGCTGAGCTTCGTCTCGTAGCCGTCGCCATCAAGGATATTGCGCCCGTTGACCAGGATCATATTCTTCCCCTCTATCTCCCTGCGGAAATCATCGCCGTAAAGGGCGTAGAGCCTCTCCAGAAGCTCCGCCACCGTGCTGACCCCATGTATCTCGATCTCTCTCTTTCCAGTTATATCCCGTAGCGTTGCGAATAACTTCACGCGAACCATAAAAATCAAAAGGGAGAGGGGAATTTAAAGGTATTCCTCGAGGCCCAGTTCCCTTATCTTCTCCTCCGGTATTGTGCCATCCTCGTTCCAGCCGCGGAGCGCGTAGTACCTCGGGAGCATCTCCTTCAGGCGCACCACGTGGCCCTTATTGGGCCCTTCTGGCATAGGCTCGTCGGTGAGCCTTTTCGGCAGCGTGTCATCCCTCAGAGGATTCAATCCGGCCTTGAGGTTGAAGAGGCGCTCGGCGTTCCATATTCTCTCTCCTATCTTCAGCCATTCCTCGGTGCTCAGGTTGAAGCCGAAGGCCGCGTTAAGCAAATCGCGGTAATCATCAGCGCCGAGGCCGAAGGTTGTGAAGACGCACATGCCCGCCGCATCAATGACCGCGGTGAGGTCCTGGAAGAGGATGAGCATCTTCACCTTCTCGTCGCTGATGTCGTGGGGGTCCATCTTGAATGGATAGCCGAGGATCTCCGGGCTGATGAGGTAGGCCTTTATGTGGTCTCCTCCACGGTTGTCCGTCGCGTAACCCAGTCCGTGGCCCTCTGCGCCCCTGGGATCATAAGCGGGGAGTTCCTGCTTCTTCACGCCCATGAAGCAGTCCACGCACCCATACTTCTCCGCAAGCCTGTATCCTCCCTCCGCCAGGATTTCTCCGAAGCCCTCCCTCTTCGCAATCCTGGGGATGTAATAGTGCAGGACTTCCGTGTTCCCCCAGCGGAATGGCGGGGCATCGCCGAGGTCTTCGTCCTTCAGGAAGCCGCGATCGTACAGTTCCATCGCCGTGGCGAGGGTTCCTCCTGTGGATATGGTATCCAGCCCGAAATCGTCGCAGAGATGGTTCGCCTCGATTATGCTCGCGAGGTCATTGATTCCGAGGTTCGCGCCGAGGGCCCAGGTGCTTTCATACTCTGGCCCCTCCGTTTCGCCCACGGTGTCCATGTCGTTAACGCGTCCGCACCCTATGGGGCAGGCATAGCAGGGCTTGTTCCTCTTCAGGTACTTCTTCGCCATAGCCTCTCCGCTCTGCTCCTCCGCGTACTCGAACTGCCCGTAGCGGAAGTTCATCGTCGGGTACAATCCGTTCTGGTTGATTATGTTCACAAGCACAGCGGTGCCGTACGCGGGAAGTCCCTTCCCGGCCACGGGGTCATTTTTGAGCTTCTCCGTCTTCTCCCTCACCACCGATGTGAATTTGCCGCGATCTATTACCTCGACCCTCTTGTGCCCTCGAACAACAATTGCCTTCAGTTTCTTGGATCCCATAACAGCGCCCACTCCTCCGCGGCCCGCAGCGCGATGCCCGTTGTTCATGACCGCGGCGAATCTCACTAAATTCTCTCCCGCCGGCCCTATAGACGCGATCTGCACGTGCTTGTCCCCGAATTCCTCCGTGAGGATCCTTTCCGTCTCGCTCACCCTCTTGCCCCACACGTGCGAGGCGTCCTTTATCTCCACCTTATCATCCTCGATCCTCAGGTACACCGGCTTCTCGCTCTTACCCTCTATGATTATTGCGTCCCAGCCGGCCATCTTCAGCTCCGCTCCGAAGAACCCGCCGGAGTTCGCCATGGCGATGAACCCGGTCAGCGGGCTCTTCGTTATCACCATGTACCTTCCGCCGGTCGGCGCCGTCGTGCCGGTGAGAGCGCCGGTGGAGAATATCAGTTTGTTCTCTTCTCCCAACGGGTCCGCTTTGGGATCCATCTCCTTCAGCAGGTAGTGTATTCCGAATCCCCTCGTTCCAAGCCACTTCTTCACAAAATCCTCGCCGAACTCTTCCACTCTTATTTCCCCTGTGCTCAGGTTCACTCTCAATATTTTGCCCCAGTAGCCATACATAACATCACCTCTTTGCCAGATGATATCATGCCTCATCAAAAATATATTTTTCCACATGCACAAATGAGCATAACGGGTGCGGGGTAAAATTAATACCGCATCAGCGTATCATAGGG
>WAOY01000121.1 GCA_015520985.1 DHVE2 group archaeon | reverse complement strand
GTTACCTCCTTCTCCACAAAAATGCGAAGACCATAGCCAGGAGGGCTATCGCCAGCATTGGGTTGAGTTCCGGCACCGCGGTGTCGTCTATGCTCACTATGTAAAGGTCGGCGTCGTTGTTAGCGGTCATCTCACCGAGGCCACTCCACTCACCTCCTTTGAGGGTGGTGGAGGAGTATATGACCCACAACTTGTCGGGCATGTGCACCGCGATCACCTGCGATTTGCCGAGGGCATCCGCCGTTATGGTCTCCTTGGTGTACGTGGAGAAGTCATCCGTGCTGTATGCGAGAATTACGTTTCCAGCGCCGTAAGGATTACTGTATTCGATGTACGCAATTCCGAGACGCCCGTCGTTCATCTGGAACATGGTGCTCCACGGTGCGTACGGTGTTGAGGTTCCCACGGGGCCGCGCGTTGAGGACCAAGAGCCGGAGGAGTAATAGGCCATGTATATCTGGAACCCTGAGCCGCCACGGGTGCTGTACCAGGAGAACCATATCCTTCCCGAGGAATCTTCGAATATCTTCGGGTAGTAGTTGTCCCCTTGGGAATTCGCTTCGACGCTCCCGTTGCTCCACGATGAGCCGTCGTACACCGCGTACTCAATCTTCCTGTATCCCGGGGACGCATCGGGGTTTCTCTGGTAGTATGCAACCCACATGTCCCCGTTGCTCGCGGTGAACGCGTCGGTTATGTAATTGGACATGTTGGCCGATGTGAATGGCGCCGCTGCCGGGGAGGAGAATCCTGATGGATCGTTTGGGTTGCTGCTCTTCACGTATTTAATCTGCCAGTATCCCTTGTTGTTGCTCACGGCGAGGTCCTTGTAGAATATCCAGATGTATCCATCGCCATCCTGGGCTATGGTTGGCTCGTCCACCCGGGGGTAATTGGAATCTGTCGCCGAACCGAGTGTGATCTCGCTGCTCCAACCGCCGGACGATTTGTAGCGCATTTTCACATCGGTGCCCTCTATCCACGTCACTATTATGTTGTTGTTCCCGTCCACCCAGATGTCCGGAGAGGCGCAGCCCGTGCCGGTACTCACCCTCTCCTTCTGCCAGTTCACTCCATCGCTGCTGTACCTGATGTACACCGCCTTTCCTCCATCCTCGCCGGAGAGGTACGCGATGTAAAGCGTTCCGTCCTTAACGTAGTAGTCCATGGAGGATTGCCCTCCCGTTTCAGAGGAGAAGTCCACGGGACTTGGCACGTCCTGGCTCCTCACCACTATCTTGAATGTTATCGTGTCCTGGATACCCGTGTCTCCCTGGGAAGTTGCATGGACATTCAGGTCGTAGGAACCGTCAGATGCGCTTGAATCAGCGCTAACGGTAACAGTAACGCTCTGTGAAGCGCTGCTTGCCAGGCTCACGCTGCTGGAGGAGAAGGAGACGGAGAGACCGTTGATTGAGTCTGCGGAGAGGGACACGGTGTCCGCGGAAGTCCCGTAGTTGTACACGTTGATGCTGAAACTCACAGAGTTTCCCGGCTTGACCACCTGCATCCAGTTGTCCTGGGAGGTCAGGGCTACGAAGTTGTCGAACTGCGGTCCGAGACCTCCACGTGCCACCACTGCGAATGGCTGCGGTCCATTGGGCACATTGGAAGCATCAACCTCGATTGTCCACGTTCCCGTGGCGGGATTCTCTATGAACACGTTCTCCACGTTGTTCAGATCGTCCCAGGAGCTGGGGTTCTGCGTGGACCACGAATCCGTGAACACATTCCCGTGGTACTCGTTTCCATCGGGGTCTATTACCTTGAGGTTCAGGTCGTTCACCAGCGCTGGGTTCGCGTTGGCACTTGCTGGGTAATCGGTCCAGACGAGAGATATTTTCAGCGGGGTTGAAGAGTCCACCACGTTTATGCTCTGCGTCCACGTCTCACCCGTGTTGAGTCCGGTGCCCTCGTCCCAGTACTTCCACGTGACAGGTGGGTCGGGGAACAGCGTGTGTTTTATGTCTATCCTGCCCCATCCCTGGTCGTTGGACGGGTAGCCGTAGCCCATGTCGACTGCGCCGTTTATGAGCGTGGCCTTCACCAGCGCAGATGATGGGGTGATCCCCTCATGCACGCGGTAGAACTGCCTGATGAGAGTCACGGTGCCCGCGGTGACCGGCGTTGCCATGGAAGTGCCGCCCATGAAGCAGTAGTCGTCTATCCCGTCGCCATTCGCATCCCAGGGCCAGTGTCCCCAGGATATATCTTTCTGCATTACCGAGGATCTCGTTGAGAGTATCCAGGTTCCAGGTGCGGCCACGTCCGGCTTGATGCGCCCATCGTCCACGGGACCGCGGGAGGAGAAGTCGGCCATCTCATTCACATTGTCGGCGTTATCGCCGAAATCGGGACGGTAGTTCTCGCTCGCTCCGACGGTTATGACGTTCTTCGCCGTCGCGGGAGAGCCAAGAGTCTGCGCGTTTGGCCCGGAGTTCCCGGCCGCGAAGAGCACGATGTAATCCTTGTGCTGCCATGTCACGTTGTCAGCATCCGCAGCTTGCTGGTCGTATGTATCGCTCTGACCTCCCCAGGAGTTACTGTGTATCCTCGCGCCGTCGTTGTAAGCATCCATAAGTATCGTGGTGAGGTCCGAGTTCATCAGTCCGCAGGCCATACCGTTGTCTGTGAAGATCTCCTGCACCACGATCTTCGCGTTGGGTGCCATGCCCGCAATGGCATGGTCGTAATTGTCATCGTTTGTTGGGTATCCCTGATACTCCTCTGATAGGGCCCCGTTGCCCAGGATGCTTCCCGCCACATGCGTTCCATGGCCAAGGCCGTCTCCCTTGGAGTCCTGAGCACCGTATATCAGGCATAACAGGTTTCCGCTTGGATCCGCATAGTAGTGGTAGTTCACGATTTTGCCCTTGAAGTCATCAAGGATGTTTGAATCGTCGGTGCTTGACAGCCTGTCCAGTCCGCTATCCGCCACACCGACTATCTCTCCATCTCCCTTCAGGTCAATTCCTATTCTGTTCCTCGTGCTCTCCCAGGCGTCGTAGGAGCGCACTATCCTGGAAGCGATGTTGTTGTAAAGCGTTATCTTTGGCATCTCCTGCACGTACTTTACTTCGGGAATCATGGCGACGTTGCGCAGGAGAGAGTAGTCCATGAGCACCCTTATTTCCACTGGGCGTCTCGAGAATTCGGGAACCTTCACCCACTTGGCCCCCATGTTCCTTATCCTGTCTGCAACGTCGTAAATCTGCTTTGAATCGTAAACCGTCACGATGAACGGTTTGAGGCCCTTTCCATCCATCATGCTGGCGTTTTCCAGCTTGTACGCTGGCTGGTAAAGGCCTACCCAGGATACGTAATCGAGTGATTTCACCCTTTGAACGTCATCGTTCCTTAGTTTCACCAGGTACGCGTAGTATGGGATGTAATCGTATATCCTACCGTATCTGGCTAGGTCTTTTAGCCAGGAGGTTTTTATCGGTCCTATGAATTTCACTATGTAGTACCCGTATTCACCGGGGTAGGAGTCGATTCTCCATCCATCCGGGATTCCGATTTTCTCGCTGATTTTTATCGTTCCGTAGTTGAGTGATATGGTGTCCAGGCCTTTCACCACCACGTATCCCACTCCGGTGCTCCTCAGGTAAGAGAGCATGCTCTCCGGTACCCTGCAGAGGTAGGAGTGGTCCGTGTACTTCACCACTATTTCTGCGTTCTTTGGAGGAGTACCGTAGATCACCACGTACTTCATGTCATCATGAGCAACGTTGCCTCCCTGGAAAATCGCTCCGAGGCCACTTGCTACCAGTAAGGCAAGCAGCTCCACTATCACCACCTTCTTCACGTTCACGCCCATTATCAGGTCACCCCATTAAGCTGGGAAGATAAAGTTCAACGCATATTTAACCTTTCATATATCGCGGTGGCGATGGGAAGGTTTAATTAAATAGACGCAATATGCCAACACATGAAGCCGACCGTGCTGAAGGGCAGAGTGTGGATGGTCCGCGATGCCGAAGGCAGGAGGATAGACAATATCGACACTGACATGATTTTCCACAACAGGTACCTGTACATCACCGACCTCAAGGAGATGGGGAAGTACGCCTTTTCCAACCTCCCCGGCTGGGAGGACTTCCCCCAGAAGGCGAAGCCCGGGGACATACTTGTCGTGGGCCGCAATTTCGGCTCAGGCTCGTCGAGGCAGCAGGCGGTGGACTGCTTCATCTCGCTGGGCATTTCCCTGATAATCGGCGAGAGCTTCGGGGCGATATACAAGAGGAACGTCATAAACTCCGGACTCCCATTAATTGAAGCTCCGGGTATATTCGACACAGACCTCAAGACGGGCGACGTGATTGAGGTGAACCTGGAGACGGGTGAAATCCTGCGCGATGGGAAACTCATTGCTAAGGGCAAGCCCATGTCCCGTGTGGCCCTGGATATCTATCAGCACGGAGGCTTGATGAACCTGGCCAAGGAGATAGCATGAACTTCCTCCTCGTGCCCCTGCCGGAGGATGTGCTCCACGCCAAGATACGGGGCGATTTCACCCTGGCGGCGAGGAGGATAAGGCAGCATCTCCGCGAAGACATACCCGATGACCTCAGGAAGAGGCTGGAGTACGAACTCGAAATTCTCAGGCGCCTGCGCATTGATTATCCCATACCTAGGGAAAGAGCCATAGAAATCCTTGCCAGGAACATCGCGAATTTCAGGGAAGATGAACTGGACAGGTGGATCTCGGAGGGTTATGTGGATAGAATTATGATTGATGGCAGGGAGCGCTACTTCTCCAGGTTCCTGGATAACCTCGTTTTCGCCAATCCCCGCCTCGGAAAGAGGCGCAAACCCAGTGCAAGGAGGGCGAGGATTCAGGATCTCATTCTCAGCACGATAATTCGGATTAGCTCTGGGGAACTGAGGAAATACCGCGTAACCGCGGGGATAAGGGTGAGTATAAGGAAGAAGGTGCCCGGGCCGTACCGCGTCTGGCTCCCCGTGCCCCGGGAGGGGTACCAGGTGGAGAATGTTCGTATCCTCGACTCCTCTCTTGGAATTGATTATATTAGCGACGCACCCCAGAGAACAGCGTACTTTGAAACGGACCAGAGGGAAATACGCCTCGAATTCTCCTACGACATATCCGAGGTATCCGGCGGGGTAGAAGGGCGCATCGAAGAATCGCATCTGAAGGAGAAGAGGCCGCATATTGTGCTGAGTCCCTTTATAAAGAACCTGGCGGAGAGCATAGTGGGCGATGCGGATGATGACTTCGAGAAGGCGAGAAGGATATACAGCTGGGTGACCACGCACATGCGCTACTTCTACGTCCGGAATTATGGAACATACGAGGACATCGCGGAGTATGCGGCCGTTAACCTCAAGGGCGATTGCGGATTCCACGCGATTCTCTTCATCGCTCTATGTCGGGCAGTTGGGATTCCCGCGAAGTGGCAGAGCGGGTGGTTCGTCACACCGCACTATGTGGGCCCGCACGACTGGGCGCAGGTCTATGTGAATTCCTCTTGGTACCCCGTGGACGCCTCCTTCGGGAACGCGAGGAGGCACACGTCGGTGGAGAATGAGTTTTACTTCGGAAATCTCGATGCGTTCAGGATGATAGCCAACGACGACCTCCTCGGGGAGTTCAAGCCGAAAAAGAATTTCTATCGCTCCGACCCGGTGGATAACCAGGTTGGAGAGGTGGAAAATGGGAGGGGAAATATTTACTACGACGCATTCTCCTGGAAACTTTACCTGAAGGAGTTCAGGAGGATTTAGCCCCTGCACTTTACCGAAATGTTTATATAGAAGTAATTGCTGATTCAAAATATGAAGCACGAAGAATATGTGTACGAACTCGGAGAACTGGAGGATCGAGCGCCGAAGATATTCGGCATACCCACCGGCACGAAGTTAGACGAGATGTTCTACACCGTGGAGTACGATGAAAGGAGCGATAAATTTGTGAAGAAACCCCTGGGGGGAATTCCCCATCTCGCTGTGATCAACGTCACGGGCGTGCCCGACACGGGGAAATCTCTGCTCGCGGAGCAGTTCGCGGTGCACCAGGCATCGCGCAATTACCCCGTGCTGTTCGTGACCGTCGAATCTCCCGCGAATTTCCTCTACGCGGCGTTGAAGCAGAGGGCGCAGGTTCTTGGCTTAGATTTCGAGAGGGTGGAGAGGAACATCATAGTGGTGGACGCCTCCCAGGACGCGGAGCTCAGGGAGAACATGACCTCGCTGCTTGACACGATAGCCTATGCGATAAGGAAGAAGAACACGAAGAACGTTGTGATAGATTCGGTCACGGGCCTCTACGAGCACCGCGAGGTCCTGGCTAGGCAGATCGTGAGGCAACTGTTCAACTTCCTGAAGAAGTGGAACCAGACAGCGATTCTCGTCTCCCAGAAGAGATCTTCGCAGAGCAGTGAGACGGCCGAGGCCGCAGGAGGCCTTGCTGTGGCGCACATAGTGGATGGCACCATAGTCATGGACAAGGAGGTGATCACGAGCAAGTGGATGGCGAACCTCTACGG
>WAOY01000120.1 GCA_015520985.1 DHVE2 group archaeon | reverse complement strand
TGCCAGATTCCGTCACTCCCGGCAGGGAGAGCGAGGACGCGAGGCTTATTGCGGAAACTTTTGGCGTGGAGCTCAGGGTTATAAACATTGACCCTGTGGTGAAATCGTTCCTCGCAGAGTTGAAGTTGAAATCCCCGCGCTCCATCGCGAACCTGAAGGCCCGTGTGAGGATGAGCATCCTATACTCGATTGCCAACGAGGAATACCGGCTCGTGGTCGGGACCAGCAACAAGAGCGAGCTCCTCACGGGTTACTTCACCAAGTACGGGGACGGAGCAAGCGATCTCGCGCCAATCGGGGATCTCTACAAGACGCAGGTGCGCCTCCTGGCCAGGGAGATGGGGATTCCGGATAGGATAATCGGAAAGAAGCCCAGTGCAAACCTGCTCCCAGGACAGTACGACGAGGAGGAACTCGGCGTAGCATACGAGTTGCTTGACAGGGTTCTCTACGCCATAGAGCTCAACATCCCCAGGGAGAGAATTCCGGACTTCGCCGGGGTGAGCGATGAGGTGGTGGAGAGGGTCATGTCCCTGTACGAGAGGTCCCGGCACAAGCGGGTCATGCTGTACATACCAAAGATAGGGGTAAGGACGGTCAACACGGACTGGAGGGAGTGATCATAGAAGGAGAACCATCTGCGCGTGGGGCACGCCGGCTATCCATATCACGTTCTCTTCGTCCACGTAACCCTCCCTGATGGCGAGTTCCACCACCCTTTTTCCCACCAGGTTCACTATCGTTGCCGCCTTCAGGGAATTTAGAAAGGTCGTCTCGGAGACGTAGGCCTCGTAGTAAAATTCCCGGCGCACGTGTATGTGGAGCTCCCCCTCCTCGAATTCCTTTCCCAGGATCTCCCTGTCGCAGGCGGCGAGAACCACCTCACCACGGGTTCTGTACATCCTCATCGCTATGCCGTGCTCAGACGAGCCTGTATCCTCCGCGCTTGTCATATATTATCTCTCCCTTGCGGTGCATCAGCTCCAGGAGATCCTCTATCTCCTTCTCGCATTCCCTCGCGGATCCCGTGCACAGGCCGTCCTGTATGGCCATCTCCACGATATCCTTCTTCTTCGCGTAGTGACTTATCTCAGATATCTCGCGGATTATGTCACGGAGCCTCGCTATCTTCTGCCTCTTGCTCTTGGACGTGCCCGTGGTTATTATGTCCGCGTCCACCACCCCACCCTCGGCGGACACGTCCTGGAGGAAGTACTTTACTATCCTCACCGCCCTCTTCGCGTCCTCGGCTGTCACGACATCGCTCAACCTTGCCCTGGCGGAGGCCTCCGCGAGGCGTATCATGGCTTCCAGCTGTCTCGGAGTTATTGCGACCGTCTGCGTTTTCTCGTAGAGCGCGCGCATGTCCAGGTACTCCTTCTCAATAATGCTCTTCGCCTCTTCGCTCAGCGTGGGGAAAACGTACTTCTTCGCGTACTTGACGTACTTCTTTATGAGTTCGGGGGGTATCTTCTGGAGCTGCTGTGCCTCTATTGCTTCCTCCTCTCCCAGCTGGAGCCTCTCACCTACCAGATGCACGCGGAGTATGTAATCTGCCATCTCCCTGTCCCTGTCCTTGTCCGGGATGTCCAGCACCTTGAATATGACGTCGAATCTGGAAAGCAGGGGAATAGGCAAGTCTATCTGCTCTGTCAGGGGCGTATTTCTATCGAAGCGCCCGTACTTGGGATTCGCAGCGCCCAGAATTGAGCAACGTGACATGAGGGTGGCGTATATTCCCGCCTTCGTTACGGTTATTATTTGCTGCTCCATCGCCTGGTATATGGAGTCCCGATCCGTGGCGGACATCTTGTCTATCTCGTCAATGGCCGCCAGGCCAAGATCAGCGAGCACCAGTGCCCCTGCTTCAAGGGTCCAGCGCCCCGTCTCGTCCCGAACCGCCGTCGCAGTTAATCCCGCAGCGGATGAACCTTTGCCCGAAGTGTATATGCCTCTGGGCGCCAGATCCGCCATCCTCTGCAGAAGCTGCGACTTCGCCGTGCCTGGATCACCCACCAGGAGAACGTGTATGTCTCCCCTTATCTTAGTTCCATCGGGCATCCTTTTGGGCACTCCCCCGAACATCTGCAGCACGAGGGCTTCCTTTATAAGTTCCATGTCGTATATCGTAGGCGCCAGGGAATCGCGGAGCTTTTCTATAACGTTACCCTCGCTGGCCAGCGCCTTTATCTCCTCTATGTCCTCCTCCGTGAGCTCCTCCGCTATGTCCTCCTCCGCCGGCTCCTTGTCTATGCTGTTGACCTCCAGGTACATCCTGAACTCTGTGCTCCTGGCGTTCTGGATCCTTATCTCCCGGGCCCTGAGTATCCCGTTGAGCACCACCCTGTCTCCCGGCACTACCATTCCCGCGAGGTCGTCCTCCAGTACCGCGGATATGCGCTGGGGCTGCTCACCGCCGCGCAAACTTTCCGGCATGTCCTGAACCTCTATGCTCTGATAATCCTCGAAGGTTGATTCTCCGAGGTCCAGCTTGAATCGCACCTTCGGCTTCGGGTTCCCGCAGACGGAGCACTTCACAGGCTCGGTTATCCTCTGGCTCTCCTGTATGACCCTGGTTATTCCGCCGCACCCGCTGCATCTGAAGGCTCCGACCACAAGCCTCGGGCGCACCTCCGTGGATCGCCTGACAATGGCCTTAACGCTAACGAACTTGCCCAGGTGAGCGGTCCTGAGTTTCCTTATCTCCCCCACATCGGCGGGTATGTGGGTTATGCGCAGGTGTATCTTGAGGTTCGTGTCCAGGAACTCCCTGATTGCCTGCTCCCCTATCTGCAGGTACGTGTCGGGATGTTCGAGAAGATCGCGGTTGAAATCCTCCGCGTATATCGTGCTGTAGTTCACTATGTCCTCGTAGTTCACGTACAGGGATCGTACATCGGGGTACTGGTGCGGGATCCCCATCAGCGTCTTTCCGTAGTCGGTTATCTTGAAAAAGTCCAGCCATATTGACTTTATCTCTTCCTCGGTGTATCGCATCGCCTATGCATACCCCCACCGTATAAAATACTTTTTCCGAGATCAGGCATCCGCGCTTATAAGCGCCAAACCTTTAAATCCCGCATCCCATGCGGTGCCGTGGAGATCAACTACTGCCCGAGGTGCAACGTGCCCGTGCTGGGCGATAGATGCGATTCCTGCGGAAACGATAAACTTGTGAAGCTGAGGTTCCACGACATGGGGGATATCCGCCCCATATCGCGGGCTGAGAGGGAGATACTGCTATCGAAGATTCCTTATAGGGAAGTCCGCGAATACCTCAAGAACCGCCTGATTCTGGTGGCGAGGCAGCCCGGGCTTGATTACCGCCGCGATGTTTTCGTGGACGGCTTCAAGATGGGCACGCTGGAGTATATCCAGGATGGGCGATGGAGATACAGGTTCGTTCCAACGGGTAAGGCTAGCATGCTCTTCTACACCCTCGCCGGCGAGATAGATTTCGAACTCGAAATGAAAGGGCACATCAAGGGGAAGAGAATACATAGGGAAATTGAAAAGGACTTGGCTCTCTTCTCCTCGGGTGATTGCATCGGCATCGCGGTGCGCGGGGATAAAGGCACCCGCGTTAAAGATGTGTTCTGCAGGAGGGTGAGGCCGAGGAAGAAGAGCACGATGAGGGACGCGGTAAATGCGAACCTATCCTACCTCGCAGAGAGGGAGAAGAAGGCG
>WAOY01000119.1 GCA_015520985.1 DHVE2 group archaeon | reverse complement strand
CTCCCTATCGATGCGGGGTATATCCTTCTCCTTGAAGCAGTAGGCGAGGGTGTAAACTGGGTGCCTAGTCCTGATTGCGCGGATTATGTAGTCGCCGAAATCGAGCACATCCCCCGCTTCAACCTCGTGCAGGAGTATGGGAAAACTGAGGGAGTAGTAGCCGATGGAGAGATATGAGGTGAGCATTCCCACCGTTCCTGGGGGTCCGTATATCTCCAGGGGCTCCTTGCGTTCATTGAGAACCATGGTCTGCACGAGCCCCGCAATTCCGAGGAAATGGTCTCCGTGGAAATGCGATATGAATATCCTCTTCACCTTCATGAAACTCACGTTGGTGCGCATCATCTGCCTCTGCGTTCCCTCCCCGCAGTCGAAGAGGAGGACATCGCTGTCCACCTGCAGGGCGAAGGACATCACGTTCCTCTCCGGCGAGGGCCAGGAACCGCCCGTTCCGAAGAAAACTATGCGAACCGTGGAGGGCATGCGAGGATATTCGCATTCGGTATTAAATCTCTTCCCATGCGGAAGGTTTATCACTTGGCCGCGCATGCAATAATTATGAAAGTCGAAATCCGAGATATGTACAGAATGAGAATGCCGGGGGACCTGGAAATCTCGAAGGATGAAAGCATCATCGCCTTCACCGTGGGCAGGATGAACAGGAAGGAGGATTCTTATCTCTCCAGGATTTACATCCACGACGGGAAGACGCGCGCATTCACATCGGGACCGAAGGACTCCTCGCCAAAGTTCACGGATGATGGAAAATACCTAGTGTATTACCGCTCCCTGAAGGAAGGGGGTGAGATAAGGCGTATATCCCTCGATGGCGGTGAGTCCGAACTTGTTGCTAAGGTTGAGAAGGGCGCATCCGATCTCAAAATAGACGGAAAGTACGTTTACTTTATGGCCCCCGTGGAGGAGAAGGGCGAGGACGACGTGAAGAGGATCACCCGCATACCCTTCTACTTCAATGGACGAGGGTTTATCTACAACCGCCGTGCGCAGATCTTCCGCGTGCCAATTCGCGGGGGAAAGGTGGAGAAACTCACCGACGAGAAAAATCCAATAGGGGATTACGATGTGCATCGGGGAAAAATAGTGTATTCCCTCGCCGAGGACGAGAAGGAGCCGTTCCTCGAGCATCTCTACCTCCTTGAGGGGGGAGAGAAAAAGAGGATAAGCCCGAGGATGGCCAGCATCTCCTCCTTTGAAATATCCCCGGATGGGAAGCGAATTGCCGCTTTCCTCAAGTTTAATGAGAAGGGCTACGCTGAAGATCCCCGGTTGTACTTCCTGCCGATTGATGGCGGCGAGTACGAACTTGCATGCGAAGAGCCCATCGCCTTCGGGAGGTCCCTGAACTCCGATGCCCGCTTCGGGTCATCGCGGGTTATGCAGTGGCTGAATGAAGAGGAGATCCTGTTCATAGCCACCAGGCGTGGCAAGCAGGAGATAATGCTCTTCTCCGAGGGCAGATTTCACCGCTTCCTCGGTGGGGAGCGCAGCATAGAGAGCTTCGCTTACTCCAATGGCAAACTGGCCTTCGTGGCGCAGGAGATGAACAGGCCCGGCGAAGTTTACGTCAAGACATCTAGGGAGAAGAGAGTAACGAATTTCAACAGGAAATTCGAGAAATTACCGAAGGCGGAGCATTTTAGATTCAAGGCTAGCGATGGCGTTGAGATAGATGGCTGGATCCTCCTCCCGGAGGGGAAGGGGCCGCACCCCGCGATTCTGGAGATACACGGCGGTCCGAAGACCTCTTATGGCCACGCGTTCATGTTCGAATTCTACTACCTCCTCTCGCGGGGCTTCGCCGTTATATTCACCAACCCCCGTGGCTCCTCCGGGTACGGTGAGGATTTCGCCCTGAGAATCCGCGGAGAATTTGGGAAGAGGGACTACGAGGCCATCATGGAGGCGGTGGAGTACGTGAAGAGGAATTACCCCATCGATCCCGAGAGGTTATTCGTCACGGGCGGCTCCTATGGAGGATTCATGACCAACTGGATAGTCGGCCACACTGACATTTTCAGGGCAGCGGTCACGCAGAGGAGCATAAGCAACCAGCTCTCGTTCTGGGGCACAAGCGACATCGGGCCGTGGTTCAACCGCGACTACATCGGCGCAGGCAGGGATCTGTGGGAAGGATTCAACGCGTACTGGGATATGAGCCCCCTGAAGTACGCGAAGAGCATCAAAACGCCCCTGCTCATAATCCACAGCGAGGAGGATTACCGCTGCCCGGTGAGCGAAGCGTACCAGATGTTCTACGCGCTGAAGATGAATAACATCGAGACAAGGATGGTCCTCTTCCCCGGTGAGAACCACGACCTGTCGAGAAGCGGGAAGCCCAGGCACAGGGAGATAAGGTTGAAAGAAATCGCAGGATGGTTTGAAAAACATTTAAAATAAAGGAAAAAATGGAGGATTATTTCCTCCTCCTCACAATGGCCACAATGGCGAAGATGGCCAGGAGCATAGATGCTAGGATTCCGTCGCCAAACTCTGGAACAGCGGTGCTCTCACCCCAGTTGTCCGAAGAGGTAATTCTGTTCCACCTGGTGGTATTAAACCAGTTTCCTCCTCTCGGTTCTGTCTGTGAGCCCTCGCCATCGTCCAATATGTACATTATTATTCCAACATCTTTAACATCCCCTGCCGTAATGTTAAGTTTGCTGTAATCAATGGTTATTTCAATGGTCCAAGAGGATGAGCTGTTGTCCATGGCAAATTCCCAGTCAGATGGTGTGGTCTCCACCCAATTTCCACTAGACACATCCCATTCCCTCATTTCTCCATTGAAGTTAACTTCAATTGCAAAATCTCCTGGTTTAAGAGCACCATCGTGATCATAATCAATGTCGAATCCGATGTCAATGTATGTGGAACTTGAGTCTGTGGGATTGGGGTAATAGGCGAGGATGTATAGTTTATCCTCGTACGTTTTCACGTACATGTCCAAATTTTTTAGGGTGTCTG
>WAOY01000118.1 GCA_015520985.1 DHVE2 group archaeon | reverse complement strand
TCTGGACACCCTCCTCCTGTACGGGCTCAAGCCCAGGAACTTCCTTGATCTGGGAGGAACGGACAGCGTGGATATAACGAAGAACGCTTTCCGCTACGTTCTAAAAGCGAATCCAGAGGCAATTCTGGTGAACATATTCGGAGGCGTGACCAAGTGCGACACCGTGGCGCAGGGGATAATAGCGGCGAAGGAGGAATTCAAGATAGATATGCCCATCGTGGTGCGCCTGAGCGGCGTGCACGAGGAAGAAGGCCGCAAGATGCTGGCAGATGCCGGGATCCATGCGTTTGCGGACATGAGGCATGCGATTGAGAAGCTCAAGGCGATAATGGAGGGATCGGAATGAGCGTGATTATGGATAAGGACACCAAGATTCTCGTTCAGGGAATAACGGGCCACCAGGGCTCCTTCCACAGCGGCGAGATGATAAAGTTCGGCGCCAAGGTCGTCGCCGGGGTAACGCCGGGGAAGGGAGGAATGAAAGTTCACGGCGTTCCCGTCTACGACACCGTGGAAGAGGCGATGGTGCACGAGCCAGAGGCGACGATGATATCAGTACCAGCAAGGTTCGTGAAGGACGCGGCCTTCGAGGCCATGTATCACGGCATACGCGTGGTGTACATACTTACGGAGAAGGTTCCCCTCCACGATGCCCTGGACATCGTGACCTACGCCAGGAGCCACGGCCATATAGTGATCGGTCCCAATGGCCCCGGGATCACGATACCAGGCAAGACGAAGATGGGTATAATGCCCAACCACATCTTCCGCGAGGGAAAAGTTGCGGTGGCCTCAAGGAGCGGCACGCTCACGTACGAGATAGTGAACGCGCTCACGCAGAGCGGCTACGGCGAGAGCGTGGTGATAGGGCTTGGAGGAGATCGCATCACCGGCCTGAACTTCGTGGACGTCCTGGAACTCTTCGAGAAGGACGAGGACACCGAGGCGATTGTGCTCGTGGGAGAAATCGGCGGGACCGCCGAAGAGGAAGCGGCGGAGTACATCAAGAAGAATGTGAGCAAGCCCGTCGTGGCGTACATCGCAGGCCGTTCCGCTCCTCCAGGGAAGAGGATGGGCCACGCCGGAGCGATAATAACGAGGGGAAGAGGCACTGCGGAGAGCAAGATCAAGGCGTTCAACGAGGCCGGCGTGCCCGTGGCGGAGTTCCCCTGGGAGATCCCGCAGGTGCTGAAGAAGGTGTACAAGTAAATTTCTTCTCTCTTTTTGTAAACCTATTGCGTGTGGTGGTTTACCATTTTGGGAAAACATTATATACTATTTAGTGGTATGTGAAGCTATGGGGTTAAGACCATGGATAAGAAAGAGGTACGAGTACCTGCTGGAGAACTTCGGGGAGGAGGAATTCGGCAGGGAGGATGCGTACAGGATTTTGAACGAGAAATTCGGCGACGAGATGGAGGAAGTTTCGCGCATACTCTCGGACATAAAGAAGGAGGGGCTACTCAAGGAGAGGGTGGACATAGAAGATAGACGCGTGAAGATTTACCGCCTGATCCGCAGGGAAGAATTCACCCGCGGAGACCTCGAGGGATTACTGAAGAAAGCTGCTGATCTCATCAGGACACGGGTAGATTACAAGTACATTCTCATTCTTCTTTTCCTCAAGAGGGTAAGCGATAAGTGGAGGGAGGAGTACGAGGCTAAGGTGGAGGAGCTGATGGAGGAGGGTATTCCTGAGGAGATAGCCAGGGAGGAGGCGAAGAAACCGGATTTCCACTCCTTTTCCATCCCCCAAGAATTTCTCTGGGACGAGATAAGGAAGGACGTCAACACCCTGCCTGAGAAATTGAGCAGTGCAATTAAGAAGATCGCCGAATTAAACCCGGAGTTGAGAGGTGTGTTTGACACTGTGGAATTCATCACTTTCACCGCCAACAGGGAGAACCTGCACATACTGCACCAGCTGGTGGAGATATTCAGCGAGATTGATCTCGGCGGGGTATCCTCGGATGTCCTCGGCGATGCATACGAGTGGGTCCTCAGGTACTTCGCACCGCAGAAGGCGAAGGAGGGCGAAGTTTACACCCCGAGAG
>WAOY01000117.1 GCA_015520985.1 DHVE2 group archaeon | reverse complement strand
CCCACGTGGCTCCTCCTGCTCCCCGTTGCCGCTGGTGTGACCCTCGCCATAGGTATGTACTCCATCAAGATAGCCCTCACCAAGGGTCCCGCGGGGCCCACCGTGGCCATAACCGCGGCAAACGCTTTCCTCGTAGCCCTCCTTGCGTACGTGCTCATCGGGGAGAATCTCAGCCCGCTAAAAATCGCGGGTATGCTGGTGATCTTCGCGGGCATTGTTATGCTCACCCTCTAGTCCCTGGGGATTACCGCAAAATCTTTTTATACCATGATGGGGATGTTTGGGCCGATGGACGAGGTAACTCTTACCATCGCCCTGCTGATACTGGCGGTGATTATGATGGTGGTCGCTTACGTCATGCTGGCTTTCATGCGGAAGTCCAAGTTGAAGAAGCTTAGCGAAGAGGCGGATCCCAAGGAAGACGCGTACAACCAGATCCAGATGCTCCGCGGAATGGTGCGGATGATGAAGGAGAGAAACTACAACGTGGGCGCAGTGGAGAACATGGTGGCCAAGGCCCAGAAGGCCTACGATATGGAGAACTACGCCGAGTGCATAGAGATCGTTAACAACGCCAAGCGCATGCTCACGAGGATCAGGGAAGAGACCCCCGTGGAGGACGGGCTTAGCCCCAGAGTGGCGGAGGAGATGAAGATAATCAGGAAGATAGAGGAGTCCTCCCCCAAGGAGGCCGAACTGCCCACGCCCCTGCATGAGCTGGAGAAGGATCTCCCCGAGAATTTCCTGCAGTCCAAGTTCGAGATCCGCGTGGTGGAGGGCAAACTTGTGGACTATGAGGAGGGGGAGTTGAAGCAGGCCGCGCTCCTGTATCTAAGCAGGGCAAAGAAGGCCTTTGACAACGAAGATTACACCGAGGCCCTCCGTCTCGCCGTAAAGAGCAACAGGATACTTGAGACTGGCGAGATACCTGAGGAGAGGATGGAGCCGGAAACCCACGAGGTTCCTGTCAAGCCAGAGCCACAGAGCGCAGGTGTAGTGCCCATCGTCGAAGAGGAGGAGAGCGAGGAAGAGGAATTGCATTGCCCCAGCTGCGGCGCGGTGGTGCGCCCCGAGGACAAGTTCTGCTGGAACTGCGGCACCCGGCTGGTATTCAAGTACTACTGCCCCAACTGCGGCGCCGAGGTCAGCAGCGAGGATAAGTTCTGCAGACAGTGCGGTCACAGGCTGAAGTGATATGAAATCCATAGGTATACTTGGCCTCTTTCTGATATTCCTCGGGATATTCCTGATCGCATTATCCATTGCGATGGGTGAGGGTGGAGTCGGGTTCCTGTTCATAATCCCCTTTTTCTACTCCTACGGTCCCCTGGGGGCCGCAGGCTCCCTCTTGATTTTCCTGGGGTTCTTCCTGCTTTTCATTTCTCCCTTCTTCGCAATTCCCCCACCGCCAGGGGTTGATGAGCCCGAACCCCCAGATCACCCAGGAGAGGAGAGTGAAGGGAATGTCCATTACGGTGGAATCGTGCTTGTGGGGCCGATACCCATCGTTTTCGGTTCAGATAAAAATCACCTGCTCTACGCCCTCCTGGGAGGATTCCTTATGCTCCTTGCCATCGTGCTTTTCTTCCTTATCCTTTAGGGGTACTTGATCTTCTTTTTCTTCTTCAGAACCTCTATGAACCTGTCCACGTCCTCGTCCTTAACCTCTATTTCTTTGCTCCTCTCTTCTAGTTCCCTCAGGACTGCCTCCTCCTCTTCCCTCTTCCGGCGGAACTCCCCCTTTATTTCGATGATCCTCTGGAGCATCTCTTGGGCCTTCTGGTGGTACGCGTCCGCCTTGGCGTTCATCTTCTCTATCTCCCTGCTCTTCTCCTCTATCTTCTCCTTCAGGTACACGATCTCGCGGCTGAGTTCCACTACGTGCTCGTGGTGCCTCTGCGACTCCTCGTAAAGTTCCTTTATCTCCTCGCTGTACTCTTCTATCTCCTTCTTGAGCCGGGAGATCTCCTCCTCCAGGTCGTTTATCTCGCCCAGCAGCCTGTTCTTCTCCTCAACCTCTTTCCTGAGTTTTTCCCTCTCCCTCCTCAGGGAGCGGAGCCTGTCTATGATCTTGTTCTCCTCTTCAACGGTGTGGGGCTTTATCTGTAGCTCCCTCTCCAGGCGCGATATCTCCTCTTCTACCCTGGCCAGGCGCTCCTCCACGCGGTTCTGCGAGTTTTTTCTCATCTCCCTCGAGTACTCGATGAGGCGCCGCAGTTTCTCCCTCTTGGAGTCCCTAATCGCCTTGATTTCCCTCATTTTCGCAACTACGGCGTCCCTCCTCTCCTTCTCCTCCCTCATCTCGTCAAAAAGCTTTCGGCGCTCCTCTATGAGGAGCGCACGTTCATCCCGCAGTTCTCTAGCCCTGCGCCTGAACTCATCTCTCTTTTCCTTGTAGAACCTGTACTTCTCCTCGGCGCTGCGAAGCTCCGATTTATTCATGGAGTATCACTCGATTATGTCTATGTCGGCGTCCAGGGTCTCGCCTGCGACCTGGCGCGCCGCTTTGAGGGAACCACCCTTCTCTATGAAGTACGGGGACTTCACACCTGAGAGCACCACGAGTACCTGAACCATGTTGTCCATCTCGGGATCCACGCTTGCTCCCCAGATGATCTTGGCAGCTTTATTTATCTTCCTCTGCACAAGGTCCACGGCCATCTGGGCCTCCTGCACGCTCATGTGCGAGTCGCCCACGATCCTCACGAGGGCACCGGTTGCGTCGCTAATGTCCGCATCTATCAACGGGGAATTGATCGCTTCCTCCACCGCTTCCTTTACACGGTCGTGGGTGCTGTCGCTCTCGCCTATGCCCACCATGGCCACGCCGCCAGCACCAAGGACCGTGCGGAGGTCCGCGTAATCCACGTTCACCAGGCCGGGCTTGGTGAGGATCTCCGTTATGCCCTTGATGGTTATCATCAGGACGGTATCGGCTACCTTGAAGGCCTCGTTAAGGGGCAGCCTCGGGACGAGTTCCAGGAGCTTATCGTTCGGAATGACTATCGTTGTGTCCGAGTACCTGCGGAGCTTCTCGAGGCCCCACATTGCGTTCTCCATCCTGAGTTTGCCCTCGGCCTTGAAGGGAAGTGTTACAACTGAGAGAACAAGGGCGCCGAGTTCCTTGGCTATCTTCGCCACGTACGGCGCGCTGCCCGTGCCCGTTCCTCCACCGAGGCCCGCGGTCACGAAGACCATATCTGCCCCCTGCAGGAGTTCGCGCAGCTTATCTTCGCTCTCCCTTGCGGCGTCCTCTCCAACTAGGGGATCAGAACCTGCGCCGAGTCCCCTGGTCCTTCTCTTGCCCAGGAGAACCTTGCGGTTGGCGCGTATCTGCAAAAGGTGCTGCGCATCCGTGTTTGCGGCTATCAGTTCCACATCGCCGTGAATTCCCTCGTCCATAATCCTGTTGATGGTGTTGCTGCCGCCACCGCCGCAGCCCACTATCTTGATCTTCACGCGAAGTTTCTCAACCAGTTCCATGAGCTCCTCGTCATCGGGGGAGATTGTTCTCTGTATCTCCCTGTTCTCCTCACCACCTTCCTTTATTGCACCAATCAAGGACTTCATAATATCCCATCCTCTTCATTATCTGTTGGCGGATATGTTAACCATATATAAAAGGATTTCTTGCTCTAGCCACGGGATTTCCGAGAAAAATTTAAATAATAGGTTGAGCATTACTAATACTGGGTGATATCTGTGAAAGAGGACGGAGCTGTAGTTGGTCTTCCACTGTATATATTGATTACAGTGGTAGTGGCGGCAGTGGCGCTGGCAGCGATACTGAGCTTTATGGTGACTTCGGGGCCGTCGATAACCAGCTGGGTAATTGAGATAAACGGGAACCAGACCAAGGTTATAAAGGCCACGACTCAGGCGGATGGAAGGGCTCTCTGGAGCGGCGATGTTACCATAACCGTGTACGACCAGAACGGCCATCCCCTGCCCAACGTGAAGGTTGTGCTCGACGGGTGTGGTATAACTGAAGCGGGACAGACTGATGCCAATGGTCAGGTCACCATACACCTGGACAACGTGACCCTGCCAAGCGGTGTGCAGCAGGACGAGATCCAGGTGAAGATGCAGTACCCTGGCCTGATCGGCGAGCAGACCAAGACCGACACCCTGACCGTGATAAGGAGCGCGTAATTTTCAAGAACTCTTTTTGATTTTTATCTCAACGTCTTCTATTTTTCCAACTCCCTTGAACGCCGATAGAAGCCCGGCGATGGTGTTCATCACCACGTCCTGGGCGAATCTGCCCATGTATATCTCCTTACCATTGACCCTCACAGATACGAGGGCATCGGGGTTCCAGTACCTGCAGTTCTCAAATTTATCCTCGCCCCGGTATATTGCACGGGCCATCTCCTCGCAGTTCCTGTGCCCGCAGTCGCCGCAGTTGAAGTTCGGAAGCTTTGCCAGGATTTTCTCCACCTCAATTTCCCTCTTTATGTGCTCCAGCACCTTGTCCACGGTTGGGTTTCGCATGATGCACCCCTCGCATTCGGCATCGCTCAGGCACACCTTCTTCAGGTACTTAACTCCCTTAAAACCTTCCACTAGGATGACGTCGTGTTTGAGGGATTTAAGCACCGCGAACAGGGTTTGAGGCTCTCTGAATATTACCTCTTCCCCTTCGCCTATGAGCACGACCTCCTTCGCTCCCACTCTCCTGAACCTGTCGCTGTCCTTTCCCCGAGTATCAACTCCGTGGCCCACGTGCTTCACCACGGCCACGGAGTAGTTGTCTCTGAGGGTTTCAATTATTTTCTCGATCATAGTCGTCTTGCCCGAATCGGAGAAGCCGCAGAATCCCAGGATCACGGGATCACCCCCAGAGGTGTACCTCCACCTCCTCGTCCTTCTCCACCAGGTCCACCGTGGCCGGAATTACGATGTACCCATCCGAATTCGCCAGACTGGTTATGGCGCCGGAGGTCTTGTACGCGGGATATGCGATGCCTTTTTCAAGGCGCACCGTGAAGAACTGCTGTCGCCCCAGGGTGGAGGTTATTCTCCTGGCCATCCTGGCCTTGACTATCCTCTCCGTTCTGGGGGGCAGAGAGGCCATCTTACGCAGTGCAAGTGCCAGGAACTGGTACGCATCGTTCAGGCATGAGGTCGGGAACCCGGGCATACCAAGTACGAGTTTTCCCTCCACTATGGCAGCCCACGTGGGCTTCCCGGGCTTGATCTGTACCCCGTGGAACAGCACCCTTCCCAGGCGGGAGACGACGTCTATGAGGAGGTCTCTCTCCCCTACCGAAGAGCCGCCCGAGAAAACTATGATATCGTTCTCCAGAGCATCTTTCAGTTTTTTCTCTATGTCCTCAACGTTGTCCTCCACGTACGGGTACACCTTAGGAATGCCCCCATTCTCCTTCACAACGGCGCTGAGGGTGAAGGAGTTGACGTCGTATATCTTCCCTGGCTTAAGTTCCTCGCCTGGCTTTATTAGCTCGTCTCCGGTGGGGAGTATGGCCACCCTCGGCTTTCTGAACACCTTCACTCTTGGGATCCCGAGCGCGGCGATGGCGCCTATGCGCGCAGGGGTGAGAAATTCTCCCTTTTCCAGCACGGTCTCGCCCATCTTTATATCCTCTCCCCGGGGTGCCACGTCGAATCCCGGGTGAACGGCGCGGTAGACTAAGAGCCTGTCCCCCTCCCTCTCGGTGTCTTCAACGCGCACCACGGCATTTGCGCCCCTCGGCAGCATGGCCCCCGTGGCCACCTCCACAGCTTCTCCACTTCCTATTTCAATGTCTCTGTACTCACCTGTGTTTATCCTTCCCACAACCCTGAATTCTTTTGGGCTGTACTGTCCCGCACCGAAGGTGTCCTCCGCTATAACAGCGTATCCATCCTCCGCCGCCCGATCGAAGGGGGGCACGTCCTGCCTCGCCTTTATGTCCTCCGCGAGTACCCTGCCAGGGGCATCTTCCAGGGAAATCTCTTCGGCATCCTCTATCACGGGTACGTTTTCCAGGAGGATTCTTCTTGCATCCTCGAAGGGTATCAGATCCCTGAACGGTCTCATGCTGGGGACATGCTCAATTGAGCATATCAAAGTTTGCACGTTAATGGAAGCGATAGAAGCAAACGTTCTGGCGTGGCTTACGAATGGAAAGGACGATGCAAGGGACATCGTGGATCTACCATGGCAGGTGGAGCAGGTTGACAGGGATGTATATCTTGCGGAGCACCCCTCGGTTCCCATGAATCTCGTGGTAGCCTTCTCCGAGGAATTTGTCCATCTCGTGGTACCCACCACAATAGAGACGGAGGGGATGAATGCGGAGGAGAAACTGGAGGTGTACAGAAAACTCCTAATGCTTAACGAGAACATAAGGATGATGAAGTTCTCCATAGCACCTCCCAACGGGCAGATACGTCTGAGGGTTGATCTGGACAAGGCGTCCCTGGACAAGGAAGAGTTCAACAACGCCCTGACCGCCCTGGTGATCGGCGTGCTCGCAGGTGTGATGGCCCTAGGCATAGAGGAGGAGTTCGTTGAGAAGGTTCTCACAAGGATCGTGGCGATGCTAGTGGATCGCATAGAACGGGTGCCAGCGAGGAGGAACTCATGAACTTCCTCACGGTTAAGGTGGGGAGGGACGTGCGCGATGCTAGGAACCTCCTCGATGCTGTTCTCCGGGAGATGAGAGATTAAGCCACCATGCATTTTAGGGTCCCCCGGGACCCTCCTTTAATGAAAAATGGGTTGGGTGGGGTAATCGTGATCCGTGATTTTTCGGCAGGGATGGTAGTGGGTGCGTACATTAAAAAATCAACGCCGTGATTATCTCCGAAGATAATTTCATTCTCTCCTGATTACCTTCTTTCCCCTTTCCTGCGGGATTATCTTCCACTTCCCCTCCATTTCCCTCTTCAGCTCCTCTCCATGGAAGTACCTGTCTAGGAATATGGCAAGTGCCGCAACTTCGCTGTGGGGCTGGTTTCCAACGGCGACGTTGAAATCGGCGAGATCGTAAACCTCTCGAGGAACCTTCTCCGCCCCGACGATGACCATGATATCCCTGTCCCTGGGGATCCTGTCGATTACCTCGTCCACGGGCAGCCCGTACATGGTGAGGTGCACCTTCACCCCGTTGAATTCCCTGATGGCCTTCTTCCACGGAACGCCGGTTATTATCTCGAAGTCACCGCCGAACCTCTCAACGATGTCCCTCACGGTCTTCTCTATCTTCTCGTCCCTGGTGGTGACTATTACCCTGTCCGCACCGAAGGCTCTAGCAACGAGGCACACGTGCGTCGTGATCCTCTTGTCCCTCTGGGGCCGGTGCCCCAATCGCAGCACGGTTATCATAGGCGCTCGAAAATTTCATCATCTTCAATATCGCTCTTTTTGCTCTTCTCCCCGGCCACAGGCGCGGTGCCCTTATTAATCGCCACCGGCTCCATTCCCGGAGGGTACAGGGCCAGCAGAAGGAAGCCGACGGCAAAGAAGGTGAGCACGATTTCCACGGCGGATATGCCGAAGATGATCACGACCTTCCATATGTCCCCCGGGGTCAAGGTGGCGGCTATTACCCAGAGTATTACGGCTGCACCTATCACTATGCCTCCCAGGAAGGTACTTATGGCGGCTCGCATCCCGCGTATCCTTGGCAGCTGGAAAAGCACGGCTGCACCGGCGGAAGCGAGCATCGCCAGGATTAGGAAGATTACAGAGTTGAGGGAAATACCCTGCAGATATACGAAATAACCGAAAACGCCTATTAGCACGAAGCTTATGCCGGATATCAGGCCGAGTTTCTCCTCCTCCCACGTGAACTGCTCGAAGAACAATCACACCACCTCAACCATCATCCCCTTTATCTCAAGGCGGTCGCTCCTCTTAATCAGGGCGCGGAGCATCGTTTGTGAGATGTTCAGTTTCTCCACGATGTACCCTATGAAGCTATCGCCCTCCTTTATGAGCTTTATTATCCTCTCCTCCCACTCCCTGAACTCCTCGTCCGGCATGGTTATAACCCTCAGGACCTCAGCGGCCTCCATGACGGGGATGGTGAGATTGATCTGGAAGAGGTCGTAGTAGGTGTGGTACGCCCTCACCACCCCTTTATCGGTTGTGAGCCACTGGGTCTCCACGAACTTGATGTTCTCCAGGTACTTGAGCGCCCTCACGCCTTCCTCCCCGTACTTCTCCTCTATTTCCTCGAGGGTGCACCACTTCTTGGTGACCTCCTGAAAAACCTTCTTCTTTATCTCGGTGTTGCACGAGTAGAACACGGAAACGAGATCTCCGATGTCGTTAACAACCTTGATTTTACCACCTGGCATTAGTGGGGGTATGTTTTTCGCCGATATATATTTTGTGCCATTTTGTAGCACACCTCGCAACGTTGAAATACCTGCATTTCTTTCTCACCAACCTATGCGTGCTTACAGGTCCAGGATTATAACCTTTCGTTCCACCGGGGACATCGCCGACCTTGAGGGCTACCTGCACGTCAGGGAGGGCAGGGTGGTGAGCATAGATAAATATCCCAGAGAGAGTGCGGAGGTCGTGGACTACCGGGATTTTCTTATCGTGCCAGGGTTCGTGGATACCCATGTGCACCTCCCCCAGGTGAACATTCGGGCGAAGTGGAAGCCCAATCTGCTGGAGTGGCTTGAAAGCTACGTCTTCCCTGAGGAGAAGAGGTTCCTCGATCCCGAGTACACCCGCAGAAACGCGGAGAAGTTCTTCGCGAACCTCGCCAGGAACGGGACCACCACCGCGATGGTTTACGGCCCTCCGAATGCCGAGTCCACCGAAGTGGCCTTTGAGGTCGCCAGGGAATCGGGGCTCCGCATCCTAATGGGCCAGACTTTGATGGACCAGAATGTGCCTGAAGAGCTCGTGACCCCTGTGGATAGGGCCGGGAGAGAAGTGAAGGAACTCGCGGGGAAATGGAACTCCGGGAAGCTCAACTACGTGCTCACCCTTCGTTTTGCCCCCGCCTGCAGCATGGACCTTATGAGGAGAACCGCGGAGATTGCGAAAAACATGGGTCTCAGGATCCAGACGCACATCTCCGAGCAGAAGAATGAAGTTTCGCTGGTTCGCGAGATGTGCGGAGCGGATTACGCCTTCGTCTATGATAAAGCGGGTGTGCTGACCCCACGAACAGTTCTTGCCCATGCGATCCACCTTAGCCCCGGGGAGATGTCCCTGATTTCATCCAGGGGATCAAAGATAGCGCACTGCCCCTCGTCCAATTTCTTCCTCCACAGCGGCAGGATGCCCATACACGAGATAGAATCTCACGGTATTGATGTGGGCCTCGGCTCCGATGTTGCTGCTGGCCCATATTTCTGCATGATGGAAGTATCTAGGGA
>WAOY01000116.1 GCA_015520985.1 DHVE2 group archaeon | reverse complement strand
TCCCCACCGTGGAGAAGAAGGGGAAGAAGGTGGCAATTGTGGGCTCCGGTCCAGCGGGCCTCACGGCTGCGGCAGACCTTGCGAAGATGGGCTACGACGTCACGATGTACGAAGCTCTGCATGAGGGTGGTGGGGTGCTCATATACGGCATTCCAGAGTTCAGGCTGCCCAAGGAGATAGTTCGCTATGAATTGAAGTTCCTGAAGATGCTCGGTGTGAAGATCGAGACGAACGTGGTGATAGGGAAGACCTACTCCCTCTACGAGCTCCTCGAGGATTACGACGCTGTGTTCCTGGGCACCGGTGCCGGCACGCCCAAGTTCCTGAACCTGCCCGGGGTGAACCTCAACGGGATATACAGCGCAAATGAGTTCCTGACGAGGATCAATTTGATGAAGGCCTACAAGTTCCCGGAGTACGACACGCCCATCACCAAGGGCAAGCGCCTCGCGGTCATAGGCGCAGGGAACGTGGCCATGGACGCGGCTAGAAGCGCTCTTCGAATAGGTTATGAGGAGGTCTACATCCTCTATCGCAGGACCCGGGAATACATGACGGCGAGGGAAGAGGAGATACACCATGCGGAGGAAGAGGGAGTTAAGTTCATGTTCCTCGTAACGCCCACGGAGTTCATAGGCGACGAGAAGGGGAACGTGAAGGTGGTGAAACTAATAATGAACGAGCTCGGCGAGCCGGATGAATCAGGAAGAAGAAGACCAGTGCCGATTCCAGGTACGGAATTCGGGCTCGAGGTGGACGCCGTTGTCTTCGCGATAGGGCAGAAACCAAATAAGGTGCTTTACCAGGAAGTGCCCGAATTGAAGACGACGAAGTGGGGCACACTCATCGTGGACGAGAAGTACCGCACCACGATGCGCGGTGTGTTCGCGGGCGGGGACGCGGTGCGTGGCGAGGCCACAGTAGTACTCGCGATGGGAGACGGCAAGAAAGCGGCGAAGGCGATAGATGAGTACCTCAACGGCGAGCCCTGGCCTTCGGAGATAAAGCCGGCGAGTTTCTGGTGAATTTCGCAATTCTCCCCTGTATTATTTTCTTTTTTCGTCGCGCAGTATATGGGCGGACCACGATAAAGTTATATAAGCACATCCCATTCCCCGAAGCATAGGTGATTTCATGCGGTTGGAAGAGCATCCCGTGATTGATTTCAGCAGGAGAAGAGGGAGAAAGGTCACGATTTACTTTGAGGGCCAGCCCATAGAGGCTTACGAGGGGGAGCCAATCGCCGAAGCTCTGCACGCTGCCGGGATCAGGGTTTTGAACTACGCCCCCAAGACCGGCCGGGCTCGAGGGCTCTTCTGCGCCATAGGCAAGTGCTCCTCCTGCCTCATGAAGGTCAACGGAATTCCCAATGTGCGCACATGTATAACGCTCGTGGAGGACGGGATGAATGTTGAGAGGCAGCGCGGCCTGGAACCTCTGCCCAGGGACTACAGGCCCCCCAGGTGGAAGGAGGCTCAGAGAGTTGAGGCGGATATCATCATAATCGGTGGGGGTCCTGCGGGGCTTATGGCCGGGATAAAGGCGGCAGAGCATGGGGCTACAGTTGCTCTTATGGACGAGAACCCGATGCTCGGTGGGCAGCTGGTGAAGCAGACCCACAAGTTCTTCGGAAAGAGGGAGCAGTTCGCGGGAGTGCGCGGGGTGAAGATAGCGGAGATAATAGCGAAGGAGGCCCAGGAGAAAGGCGTGAATATATTCCTCGAGACCTCCGCAATCGGGATATTCCAGGACGGCGAGGAGAAGATCGTGGCTGCTGTGAGGAAGAACAAGGAACTTGTGGAATTCCGCGGAAAGGCGGTCATAGTTGCAACTGGCGCCATGGAGAAGATGATACCCTTTGAGAACAACGATCTCCCCGGGGTTTACGGTGCGGGAGCGATTCAGACCCTTATGAACACCTACGGCATCAAGCCCGGGAAGCGTGTTCTCATCGTCGGCGCGGGGAACGTCGGCGTGATTCTCGCGTATCAGCTGATTCAGGCTGGTGTTGAGGTCGTCGCAGTCGTCGAGGCGATGCCCAAGGTGGGCGCCTACTTCGTACACGCCGCGAAGATACGCCGTCTTGGTGTACCAATCCTCACGAGGCACACGATACTTCGCGCGGAGGGCGAGGAGAAGGTGGAGCGCGCAGTCGTGGCGGAGATAGATGAGAACTGGAAGCCTATACCAGGCACCGAGAAGGTATACGACGTGGATATAATCGCGCTCGCAGTCGGTTTGAGGCCCAGTATGGAGCTCCTGCACCAGGTGGGGGCGCAGATAATGTACGTCCGCGAGCTCAGCGGATATGTTGTGAGACACGATGATAGGATGGAGACGACTGTCCGTGGAATATTCGTCGCCGGAGATTCCTCGGGTATAGAGGAGGCGACGACGGCGATGCTCGAGGGAAAGCTCGCAGGTCTCGCCGCCGCTCTTTTCGTGGGCAAGGCGGATTTGCGCGCCATAGACGAGATGAAGAAGGTCCGCCAGGATATCGACGAGTTCAGGAGCGGACCCTTCGGAGAGAGGATAAAGATTGGTGAAGAGAAGGTGATGATAAGATGAGTGACGAGTACCTTTCAAGGGGATACCTCACCACCGAGGAGTTGAAGGAAATCGTTGAGATCCCGAGCGAGGAGAGGTTGAAGAAGAAGCCGGTTGCGGTGCCAGAGTGCCCGCAGGAGATCCCGTGCACCCCGTGCGCCGAGATATGCCCGGTGGGTGCAATAAGCATGCCAACCCCCAATGATAGACCCATCGTGGACTATGAGAAGTGCATCGGCTGTTCGCTCTGCGTGCAGATCTGCCCGGGGTTGGCATTCTTCATGATTCACTACCGCGGTGAGGTCGCGAGGATAACAATGCCCCACGAGCTTCTCCCCATTCCGAAGAGGGGCGACGAGGTTGTGCTCCTTAACCGCAGGGGAGAGGAAGTCGGCGTGGGAAAAGTTGTCCTCGTGATTCCCAAGGAGAAGAGCGTCGGGGACACGCCGGTGGTGACCGTAGAGGTGCCCCTTAATCTCGCGTGGGAGGTCCGCGCAATTCGAGTGAAGGAGGCGGGAGAATGAGCGACGACCCGAGGGAGAGGATAATCATATGCAGGTGCAACGAGGTCACGCAGAAGCAGATTGAGGACCTAATCGATCAGGGGATCACCGACATAGAGATGATAAAGAGAATAACCCACATAGGTATGGGGCCCTGCCAGGGCAGGACGTGCATACCCCTCGTAGCAGGCATAATAGCGAGGAAGACGGGGCAGAAGATGGAGGATATCGAGATTCCCGCGACGCGCATTCCCGTGCGGCCGGTTGCTATGGGCGTTCTGGTGGGTGGTGACGATGAAGAGTAAGGTTGATGTCGCAGTAATTGGCGGGGGAATAATCGGGCTATACACAGCATACGAGCTCGCCAAAAGGGGTGTTGAGAACATAGCAATTTACGAGAAGAAGTATCTAGGCTCAGGCTCAACGTTCAGATGCGGCACCGGTATAAGGCAGCAGTTCGGAGATGAAGCAAATATAAGGATGATGAAGCGCGCCGTTGAGAAGTGGACCACGCTGGGCGAGGAGATGGGATTCCCCGCTTTCAAGATGGCCCAGACAGGATATCTCTTCCTCCTCTACGACGAGAAGGAGGTTGAGCAATACAAGAGGAATGTTGCGCTGCAGAACTCCCTCGGAGTTCCGTCGAAGATAATAAGCCCCG
>WAOY01000115.1 GCA_015520985.1 DHVE2 group archaeon | reverse complement strand
TGCACGTAGGGCACGTTGACGAGGTGAAGAGGGAAGAGGTGAAGATGGAGGGGACTTCGGGAACGTACATTCAGTGGCTCATATCCAGAGAGCAGGGCGCGGAGAACTACGCCATGCGCCTCTTCACCATAAAGCCCGGCGGGAAGATTGCAAGGCATTCTCACCCGTGGGAGCATGAGATATTCGTGCTGAGCGGGAGGGGGAGGATCGGCGCAGGTGAGCGGGAGGTTGAAGTTCGCGAGGGGAATTTCCTTTACATAGAGCCGGACGTCCCTCACTGGTATGTGAACGACGGCGATGAGGACTTCAAGTTCCTGTGCATCATCCCGATGAAGGGAGTGAGATGATAGGGAGGAAGAAGAAAAAGGTGCCCAGCAAGGAGGAGCTGTTTGACCTGCTCCTCAACGAGATCCTGGATGAGAAGGCCAAGGAGAAGTGGGAGATACTGAGGGAGAAGTACTGAGCGGGGTATTTAAGGACCCACCCTAATTTTCGCAGACAACTACTCCTCGCATGGGGATGATGTCCCCATATGAGTCCGAGGAATGCATATCTGAAGGGTTTGGAGGAACTGGAGCGCTGGTACCTCTTCGACGGTGCGAACGAGGAGATGCTGAAGATAATCCCCCTGGTGAGGAACGGCAAGTTCCTGCTCTGGGGCCCCTACGGGTTCGGCAAGTCCTTCTACGCTTATCTCGTGGCTAGGATTTTTTTCGGGTACTCCCGGGACGAGGTGCCCATGGTGCAGCTCAACAACGAACTCACCGTGAATGACGTGTTCTTCAGCATAGATGTCGCATCGCTTATGAATGGGGAGGAGAAGGTTGAGCCGAGGAGCATCGTTACCGCGCCCTTCAAGTTCGTTAACGAGTTCCAGAGGGGGAACCACAGGGTGTACAACACCTTCCTGGGACTCTTCGAGGAGGGCTTCATCGCTTACAGGGATAGGAAATTCAGGACCAGGGACTACATCGCGATACTGGATGCGAACCCATTTGATTCCGGCTCCGTGGAAGTTCCCTCCGCGCTCATGGACCGCATAACCGCCAGCGTGTACATGAGGAGTCTGCCGGGGGATAAAATGCTGGAAATGATGGAAAGGGATCTCGATTCCGATAGGGTGCGCACCGTGATGAAGGAGAGGGATATGCGAAGGGTGTGGGGCGAGGTCGAGAAGGTTAGAGTTCCCGATTCATCCAGGCTCCTCATGGTTCTCCTTCACGGGTACTTCTCAAACTGCGTCTACGGGGACAAGGCGGCGATGGACCACAGACACGTGGCCACGCTTTGCGAATCCTGCAGGTACCGCACGGAGCCGTGCTACATGGTCCGCGAGCCCCTGGGGCACAGGTGGTGGAGGGACGTGACGGCTATAGCGAGGGCCCGGGCCTACTTCCACGGTCGCGGCGAGGTGAACTCGGAGGACGTTTTCTTCGCGGCGAAGTACGCTCTCCAGCACAGGATAAGGACCAGGGAAAAGCTCCGCTCCCTCTACCGGTCCAGGGAGGCGTGGGTGGACGAGATGCTCGACAACGCCAGGATTCGCCTGAAGAAGGTGTGGATCCCCGCCATAAAGGGCAGCGAGAAGGCGTGGAAGATGGACGAAAGGACCCTGAGGATACTGGGTGATGCCCCGTGAAAACCCCCATTGAGGATCTTAACAGGCAGGTGGGGGAGGAGTACGGCAAGGTGCTCCCTGTTCGGATCGTTAGTGGGGGTGCTCCGCACTTCGACTGGAGATCCGTGAACATTCCTGAGGATATGCTGAGGGAAATACAGTCGGATGCCCTCCTCAAGGACGTGCTGAGGCACGAGTACGGGCACCTCTTCATCAATCCCCGCAGTCCCGCCGTAGCCGAGACGATGGTGTACCTGGCCATGAGCATGGGGTTCGCGGACGCCCAGGATGTTATGAACGTCGTCTCGGACATGCTGGTGGACTCCACCCTCATAGCGGTGCACGGGAGGGAGTACCTTGAGCTCATAGAGCATTACCTAAGGGATACTACGGTGCCCATACTGAGGTTCATGGGCTCCTTCTACGCGGTGCATGCCAGGAAACTGGGCCTGGACACCGAGCTCAGCGAGACCCCGCTGGGCAGGAGGATGCACAGAATCCTCCTGAATGGCAACGTGCCCTTCTACAGCAGGGTGTACGCGGCTTACCAGATCATAATGTCTAGTTTCTCGAAGATCGTCAGGGTCCCCTACTCCTCCAACGCGATAGTGGTGGAGGACGTGAACCCGGCCAGGGCGAGGAAGGAACTGGGGAAGCAGGGATTTGACCTGGGGCGCCTGGAGAGCGAGGACATCGGACACCTCAGGCTCCCGGGAATGGGTAGCCTGTTCAGGACCACAGCAAACCCGAGGAGGATCTCCGAGGTGATTTCGAGGATTTCCGTCCACATGGACGAGCACGTCCCGGGCAGGTTTAAGGGCCTGGATTTCGACATCTGGTCCATAGGGGACGATGAGGGGAGCCTGGACATGGTGAAGACCGTGGAGAACAGTGGCGTGGCCATCCCCGGGCTCACGACCTTTTCCAGGGTGGAGCGGGAGGGCAGCGGGGACAGCGGGCCGGGCACCGCTGTGATCCTCCTCGACTGCAGCGGTTCGATGAAGGGCGAGAAGTTCCTCGCAGCCCAGGTGGCAGTGCTCAACATAGTGCGCAGGTTCGAGAACACCGGGGTTCTCCTGGGGTTCGTGCCCTTTTCCGGCGGAATCAACGAGCGCCACGTGGTTTACCCAACGAGGAGCTACGACGAGATAGTGGATCTCCTTCTCCGCATATTGCCGGATGGGGGCACCATGGTGGGTCCCGCTCTCAGGGCGGCGCGGGCCATGGAGCCTGACCTGATTTACCTGATAACCGACACCCACATCGCGGACAGCCAGGAACTGAGGGAGATGAGCGAGGTCAGGAAGGTGATATTCGTCGTCTCAACGAAGGGCGATGAGGGGGAGGAGTGGGTGAGGGAGATGGACCACGTCTACGTGGTCTCCCCCGAGGACCTGATGGTCAAAACCAAGGAGGTGGGAGAGTGAAGAACATAAGGGATCTGGCCGAAGAGCTCGAGCGTGAGATCGGCGTTGCCCCGCCCGTGGCGGAGGTCATGGGGGGCGAGGAATCCCTGGACGGCGCTATAGTGTCCAATATCCCCGTGACTGAGAAGGGCGACGCTGTGCTGGGGTGCCTCCCCATAAGCGGTGGTAGGGGTGGAGAACTCATACTCGTTTCGGTCATACACGAGAAGGGGATGCGAACCTACATCCTGGAGGAGGCGGAGCTGGACAGGGCCGCCCGTGAGATATCTTCTTTGCTGGAGAACAGGATGATTTACGCCACTGGCCGGGAAATTCACGAGTTCCAGGAGAGGTTCTTCCCCCTGGGATCACCGGGTATGAAGATGGTGGACGAACTCCCCAGGCACTTGATCAGGGGCATTGAGCGGAGGGCGATATTCATGGGGTCCACCGGCGGCGGGATGGCCAGCATAGTGGCGAGGTTCACCGATCACATGTTCGCCCTCTACCACATCTACCTCAGGGCCAAGCAGGACGCAAAAACTATAAACTATGGGAAGTATAAGGTGAAGGTTAGGGTGTGAGGTGGTAAGGTGAGGCTGGTTTCGACCCTAGGCTGGAGCCCGGACGTGGTTCTCTACCCAATGAAGGTTCTCAGGCCCGAAGAGGCCATGGTTATATACGGGAGCCTGACTGAGGAGGATTCCGCCAGGACGGAGGAGGCCATTCAGAGGATAAAGGAAAACTACACCTCGGGCAAGGTGCGCTTCGTGAGGGTAGATCCCATGTCCCTCAGGGACAACATAGAGAAGATAGAGAGGGAGGTTCGCATAACAGACGACACAGTGGTGAATATAACCGGTGGCACCAAGGTGATGTCCTTTGCCCTGGCCCTCCTCGCGACTATGCGCAGAGGCGGGGAGGTGCCGGTGATCTACGTGGTCACAGATGGTAAAGGTGCTGAGGAGAGGATGAGGATAGTCCGCATTCCCCTCGCCCTTTCCGGAACGCGGGTGAACTTTAAAAAAAACAGGGCCCCGGCTATGATACTGAAGGTCCTAGCTGAGAACGACGGGGCCGAGGTGAGCAACACCCTCCTCAGAGAGGAGGTGAGCAAGCGCCTGTGGAAGCTGGGCGTGCTTGAGGAGGGAAAGCTCATATCCCAGGGAGCATTCAGCGATGCCAAGAAACCCCTTATATGCTACAACCTCATATCCGAGAGGGTGGATGGCAGGAGGAGGTACTACTCCCTAAAGTCCAGCGCCTGGTTCTTCCTCGAGATCCTGTTTTCCGGGGGCGATGCCGAATGAGGATCTTCGTGAGCAACCTGACCGTGTACACCTACGACAACCCCTACCGGGAAGCGCTGAACATGGAAGAGGTGGACAAGTTCACCCTTGGCCTCGATTACGCCCAGGGCGACGGAAAGGTGGACGAAATATATGTGTTCTCCGATTACAGCCTGGATGAATTCAGGGAGAAGGTGGATGGGCTGGAAGGCGATGAAAGGGACAATTTCCGCAGGATGGTCCTAGACCACCTTGACTACCTGCGTAGGCGCGGGGTGCGGGTGAACTTCAAGAAGGCGGATCTGACGGATTTCAAGGACACCTACCGTGTGGTCCTGGGTAACATGCGCAGGGTCATCGAGTCAGGGGAGAAGGCCATAATATACGTGAACCTGAGCTGCGGGCACAAGATAGGTGCCCTGGCCACGTACATTGCCATGACCCACCTGCGCGACGAGTGCAGGAACAGGAGAAGGGACGAATGCGCCAAGAAGCCATGCGAGGACATCGTCGTCGTGCCTTACCACGCGGAGCGGGAGGTTGTGCACTTCCCTGCCCTGAACATCGTGCCGGAGTACGCATCGGAGAAGTACGAGGGGTACCTGCACATATTCTCGTCACCCATCACCTACGACGAGGCCAAGAGGGCCATGATGGGTGAGATGGACGAGAGGGAGGCCGAGAGGGCCATACTGTACCTGCTGAAAAAGAGGAGGCTCATAAAGAGGCGCGGGGACAGGTACTCCCTCACCGAGAGGGGCAGGACGCTGCTCTACCTCCTCAGAACCCTGGACTCGGTATCCGGGGAATGATCTCCCCGTTCGTCCTCCTTAACAGCGTTTTCCATCATTTTCAGCAGGGAATCCAGGAAGGTTGAGTAGAGATCGTATAGCTCTTCGCCCCTCTCTCCGAAGACTTCCATCCAAAGGTCCCTGCGTACCAGGAGGAAACGGCCGCGATGTTCCAGGTATGCCTGTAGCTTCTCCCCTGAGATGAATTCCCGGCACATCTCCCTCTTCTCCCTGAGGGGCAGATGGCCCAGGAGGGATGTGCACACGTCCTCTGGAAATGACGTCTTGAAGAGCATGTTGGATACGAGCACCTTCAGCAGGAACTTCCTCTCGAAGACGCTCAGGTGCCTGAGAACTCTGTGTAGATTGAGGTACGCGAGCTCCATATCCTCGTCGGACATCTCCACGGGGAGCTTGGGGATGTAGCTGAATGAGCCCGCCCCGTACCAGTTTTCCCCGTCGCCCAGGGGGGTCGCTATCGGTGGGAAGTTGAGCATTATCCAGGGCGGGTAAAACATCGAGTCCGGGCTCGGGATTTCATCATCGTCCTCTATCAGGAGCTTCCCGGGCAACCTGAGGGTCACTCGCCATCACCCCCCGGGTTAAACAGGTATCTCTGGAATTTCGGACCGGGCGCGATGCGGAAGAACCAGAATCCCGGCGGGTTCTTCTTCACGTAAAGGGCCGAGAGCAGCCCCATCTTCATGAGGGTGAGCAGGGGCCCGTTGCCCACCACGCCGTCATCTTCAATGTAAACCTCGTTTCCCCTGAGGAAGTCGCCGGCGTAGTTGCCCAGTTGGGAGGCCAGTTCCGGGCTGAACCTCTCACCCCGCGATATTTCCTCAACGAGGGCCTTCACATCCTCTTCATCACTCCGTCCCACATCAACGCCGTAGAGGGTCCTTGCCTCGGTTCTGAACGCCCTAATGAGATCGTATCTCCTGTAGTTCAGGAGCCTGATTGCAGTCCTGTATAAGAGGTACCACCCCATTCCGTATTTGCTGTCCAGGTACATGGCCGCGCTCACCGCGTAGGCGATGTCATTGCCCCTCATCCATATCTTTCCCCCGCTTAGGTCCACGTTGCAGTGCTCCGCGAAGGGGCAATCACCGCAAGGGGCGCTGAATTCAGTGTTTGTATCTTCGAATAGCTCATGGGGTCCCCCGCGGATGCGGTGCAGTTTCACGGACATTATCGCCTCGAGGAGGTAGGTGGCGGCGTCAAAGGCGAAGTAAGGTCGCTCGTTCACGAAGAGGGTGTAGCCCCGGGGAACGTTCCTCTCAACGAATTCTCCGTACTCCTTTCCGTAGCTTATTCCGCGCACCGCGTCCTCTATGCCCCCGAGCACCATGGCTCCGATGGCGCCATCCACCGCGGCCCTGGACAGCTTTGCCTCCAGGGGACTGTAGTCGTAGTTGCTGTCCCCGTACACCTCCCTGGGGTGCACCTCTGTCTCGGTGGCCACGGACAGGATACCCACCTCGTGGAGAACTCTCACCCTAGATAGAACGTGCAGATCCCTTCCAAGACGGGTGAGCACCGGCACCTCCACAGGCTCGCTAGCGTTCGAGGACAGTGCTTTTTCAATAACGTCGTCAACGCTCATATTCGCTTCCACGTTTCCCCCGAGGAGAAAGCGCCACCTGCACAGCAGGTTTGTGTTGAAGTAGTAGACGGGTATTATCGAGTCTGCCATGGTTGGAAATCCCACGGGTGGTATAAGAGGGTGTTTCCGAACCTTCGGATCTATTCGTCTTTCACTATCTCCTTCACCAGGTCCCTGGCCCACTCCCTCCTCTCCCTGAACTCGCGCATCCACTCCTCAACGATGCCCGCGGCCTCTTTCTTGCACTTTCCGCACACCCTCTCGCCTCGCTTGCAGGATTCGTATATCTCCAGGAGGTACTTATCATCCTCGATGAGGTGGTAGGCGAAGAACTCGTAGACGGAACACTCCTCCGGCTTCCCTCCGTACTTCCTGTGCTCCTCCAGCGTCGCCCCACCGCCGGTCTTGGCGCGCATCACCTTCTTCCTCGCCTCCTCCGGCGTGTCGGTAAGGAATATTGCACTTTCCGGGATGGACGATGACATCTTTCCCCCGGTGAGACCCGTGATGAGGCGGTGGTACGTGGCGGAAGGGGTGAAGAAGCCGAACTCGTTTATCTTACTCTCGTATTCTAACAGGGTCTCGTTTATCCTCATCACCGCCTCCTCCGCGCCTTTGAATTCAGAGGCGTAGAGGGCCTTGTAGGGGATGTTGAGCTCAACCTTTAGCCCGAGGGATTCAACGAGGGGCGCTATTTCGTTGAGCACCTTGGCCGCATCTTCCCCTCGGTAGAAAACGCCTATCTTATCCCCCTGGGGAATCACGGAGAACATCCTCCACCTGTCCACCAAGTCGCGGGTCAACCGGATGTGTGGGTCCTGGTCCACCCCCACAGGCACCACCGTAGGTCTTCGGCCTCCGAAGCGGTCCAGCTGAACGTGCAGAATGTCCCCGACCTGCACCAGGGGCGAGAACATGTGCGCCATGTTGGCCTCGCCTTCAAAACCGTAAATCTTCAGGAATTCGTTGAGGTTTATCTTCTTCCCCAGTTTCCATGCGAGGTCCTTCACCTCCCTGCGCCGGGACTGGAAGTACACCTCCGCTTTCCCGGGATCCACGCCGAGGGCGATGTAAGATGGCACATATTCCTCCAGTGCGATTTCCCTTGCCTTCTCCAGCGGTATACCCCTGGCGGCGTAGGCTTCTATATCTGCCACAGCAATATGCACGTCGCCCCCGTGGTTCTGATAGTAGACTACCTGGTCGATGGTCATCTTGTGGCCGAAGTGCATGCGTCCTGAAGGCATGAGACCCGTGAGAACTGCGAAGGGCCTTCGATGGATTATTCTGTCGTGTATCAAATGGAAATCCCGGTGCCCGATTATTATACCGCGTCTGAACAGCCGCGGGGCGTCGGGCAATTCGAAATTGAATTCTTGGATTCCGAACTCGTCGCGCAATCTGGCGTAATCTTTGAACTGCTGGGATGCCCAGGGATTGATGGCCTGCATGTGGGGGATTATCCGTTGGGAGAATAAAAAGATTTCACAGGGTGAAGTTTAAATTCCCGAGGTGAATATCCCCGCATGCGTCTCTTCGGCACCAACGGAATACGCGGAGTAATTGGAGAGGATTTCAATCCGGATTTCCTGGTGAAGGTGGGTATGGCCATAGGCACCTACCTGGAAGAGGGATCACGTGTAGTTCTCGGATCGGATACAAGGGTATCCGGGGACATGGTGAAGAGCGCGGTCATCGCGGGGCTCCTCTCCACGGGCGTGGATGTGGAGGACATAGGCATAGCGCCGACACCTGCAATTCAGCTCTACACGAAGAACCACGGCGATTTCGGGATAGCGATAACGGCGTCGCACAATCCCCCGAGGTTCAACGGAGTCAAGGCAATAGCGCAGGACGGCACCGAGCTGCCCAGGGAGGAGGAAGAGAGGATAGAGGATATTTTCTTCCACGGGGAATTCCGCATCGTCCCCTGGGAGAGGGTTGGGCGCGTAATTCCCGGGGGAGACGCCAATGCAGAGTACGTGGATAAGATTCTATCCCTCGTGGACGTCGAAGCCATAAGGAATGCGGGGCTGAAGGTCGCGCTAGACTGCGCCAACGGCGCGTCCTGCTTCACCTCCCCGTACCTATTGGAGGCTCTCGGGGTCAAGGTCGTAACCCTGAACTGCCAGCCCGACGGCCGCTTTCCGGGGCACGAGAGCGAGCCGAAGCCTGAGAACCTGCGAGACCTCATGGATTTCGTCCGCGAAGGGGACTTCGATCTCGGCGTGGCGCACGACGGGGACGCGGACCGGGTTATATTCGTCGATGAAAGGGGTAATTTCATAACCGGGGACAAGAGCCTGGCGCTCATCGCGAAGCATGTCCTGGGCGAAGGAGATATCCTTGTGACCCCCGTTAGTTCATCCAGGGCCGTGGAGGACATCGCCAGGGAGAGGGGGGCGAAGGTTGTCTACACAAAAGTCGGGGCACCAATAGTGGCCAGGAAGATGATTGAACTCAACGCGAGGTTCGGCGGCGAGGAGAACGGCGGTATGATATTCCCGGAGATGCAGTACTGCCGCGACGGCGCTATGGGCCTGGCGAAGATGCTCGAAATCATAGCTAAGAGCGGGAAGAAAATTTCTGAACTCGTTGCCGAGCTCCCCAGGTATTACCAGGGGAAGATAAGCGTCAGGTGCGATAACGATAAGAAGGAAAAGGTTCTCGAGAGGCTGCGCGAGGTGTACAGTGGGGAGAATATCATCACCCTTGACGGCGTGAAGATCCTCGGGGATGACTGGTGGGTTCTTATACGGCCATCGGGCACCGAGCCAATCTACAGGGTTTACGCGGAGGCGAAGAGCGAGGAAAAGCTGGAGGAACTGCTGAAAAAATACGGGAGGGAAGTGGAGGAAATAATCGCGTCACTTTGATTTCAGGTACTCCCTCAGAAGTTTGATGGCGCAAAGCTCTCCGCACATGGTGCATACCTGAGGGCTGTGGGGGTACCTCTCCTTCCTTATCTTTATTGCATTCTCCTTATCTATGCTCAGGTTCAGCTGATCGTCCCACTTCAACTTACCCCGGGCTACGGACATTCTGTAGTCCCACTCGTACTCCTCCCTGAACCTCGTCAAGTTCACGGCGTGCGCCGCTATCCTCGTCGCTATGACCCCGAGTTTCACCTCCTCCTCGTTCGGCAATGCAAGATGCTCCGCGGGGGTAACGTAGCAGAGGAAATCAGCGCCTGCCCTTGCTGCTATTGCTCCCCCTATCGCCGCTGTGATGTGATCGTATCCCGATGCGATATCCGTGACGAGGGGGCCGAGTACGTAGAAGGGCGCGTTATCCGTCGCAATCTTCGCCATCTTCACGTTCGCCTCAATCTGATCAATGGGAATATGGCCCGGGCCCTCAACCATGGCCTGCACGTTCTTCTCCCTCGCCCTCTTGACAAGCTTGCCTATCGTGTACAGCTCGTGGATCTGCAGGAAGTCCGTGGCGTCGGGCAAGCCGCCGGGGCGAAGGCCATCCCCCACACTTAT
>WAOY01000114.1 GCA_015520985.1 DHVE2 group archaeon | reverse complement strand
GATAGGCATCAACCCCCAGCAGGGTCTTCTCCACGCCCAGTTTCTCTGCACTCTTCGCGATGGTGGTCCCCGCTCCTAGGAGATAGAGAACTCCCGGCTCAACGTTCTCAGCGAAAAACTCCGCTATGGCCTCCTTGTCCTCCTCATCCTCCACACCATACTCGCTTTTGCTGCTTTGAACAGCGTCTTCAACATAAGGGACCCTCGCAAAGCCGTAGAGTTTTATCTTGAGAACGTTGTTCCGATACGCATCCTCGTCGATATCCAATACTTCTCCATCTCTGAGCTTCGCGTCCCCGCGGGCGTATGCTTCGATGATCGCGCCGCATTTTTCCGGGCGTACGCAGAACACGGAGGAATACATCTTCACACCGCTGGGTACACCGAGGATGGGAACCCTGGAATCCACAACCGAGACAACATCCCTCGCTGTGCCGTCGCCACCCACGAAAACCACGAGGGCCACACTCCGCGACAGGAACTCCCTGCATGCTTTCCTCGTATCCTCCGCACTGGTCTTCGGAGGAGCTTTGTAGACCACCTCGTATCCGAACTCGAATTCTCTGAGAATGTTCTCACCCATGCTTCCCGACACGGTGAGAAAATGCAAATCTTCTCCGCGTATTGATTCGAGAAATCTCCTCGCTTTCCCCGGGGTCACTGGCTTCGCACCCCTTCGTATGGCCTCTTCGACCACACCATCCGTGCCTTTTAGGGCGACGCGACCGCCCATCCCCGCGATGGGGTTAACCACGAATCCTATCTTTAACATACCTGGCCACCTCGCATATCTCCTCCGGGCTCAGCTGTTCCGCACGCTTATCCCCGTAGGGTACATCCCCCAGGATGTTCCTTATCTTTTTCCTACGCTGCTCGAAGATTCGCCTGACAATTTCCTCGAGAACGTCACGATCGTGGCAGAATCTATCTTTCCGGACAATCCTGACGATGGCGGAATCCACCTTGGGAATGGGCCTGAAATTTCCGCGCTTAACCACCTTCAGAATCCGGGCATCACCGTGGTAGTACATCATCACGCTCAGCCTGCCATACTTCTTGCTCCCCGGATTGGCGACGAGGCGCTCCGCGAACTCCTTCTGGAACATCAGAATGCCTAGGGTGAAATCATGTTCTAGAAGGCGGAAGAGAAGGGGAGAGGCTATGTGATAGGGCACATTGGAAACGACCTTGGTGAATTGGGGTAACTTCACCTTCAGTGCATCGCCGCATATGACCCTGAGTTTTCCGCTCTCAACCTCGTCAGGGAATATGAGTTCGAGGGTCTCGCAGAGCTCAGGATCGATTTCTATCGCGATGACCCGGGATTTCTTGAGAAGTCTCTCTGTCAGTATTCCCCTTCCTGGGCCAATCTCTAGCACCACGTCATCCTCGCTTAGCTCCGCCTGTTCCACGATGAAATCTGCGATCCTGGGGTTCACAAGGAAGTTCTGGCTGTATCTGACCACGGGAGGTGTATCGGATCAAAATATAAAAGGGGATGCCTCAGCGGGCGACGAATATCTTGTACTTCTCGTGTCTGTGCTGCAGTTCGTAAACTATTCGGTTCGCTATTAATTTTTCCGGGTGGTGCGGAAGCTTTACCCTGTTCTTCAGGTCCTCGAAGGACTTAAACGGCCCTTTTTTTCTCTCCTCCAGTATCGCCCACATGGTCTTCTTCCCAAGGCCTGGGAGAAGCTCGAGCATGTGCAATCTCGTAGTTATCGGCCCAGCCTCGTTGAAGAATTTCACGAAGAAATCCTCCCGGGCCTTTATTATCTCCTCAAGCACGTAGGGAAGCTCGGATTTCGCGGCGTTGGTCAACTCGTCGTAGGCGATGCGCCTCTTAACGTGCAGGATCTTCTCCCTCTTCTCCTTGTCCTTCCCGATGTAAACCCGCTCCCCTATTATCAGCGATACGTTCGGCTTGGGAATGAGCTCGAACAGCTTGAATTCATTCTCCCCGATGGCAATGGCGAGGGGTGTCCTCTTGAAACTCTTCTCCTCAAGCCTTCCCTGCGGTAAATAATCCAGTATGTATGCATAATCCTCCAATTTTCACGCCCCCTCAAATGTATTTTGCCACTATGTCCAGGATCTCCTTTATCTGCTCCGGAGGCAGAACTATCTTCTCCTTCGCGTATATCGCACGGACTTGGTCTGGATGCACCGGTAAAATGTCCGCAATCTTCACAGCATGCCTCTCGTCCACGAAATCAAGGCCCATGAGTTCCTCCACGAGCTTTCTGGAGTCCTCGGCGCTCAGCCTGGCGAATTCCTCCGCATGCATGAGGGCAGCCCTCTGTATCGCGTTGAGCTCCCTCTCCTCATTTTCCTTCAGGAGGAGCTCCTTTACCTCAGAAATGGTGAGGTACTTCATTTTCACTGCCCCTTCTTCTCAACCGCAATCTTCTTCAGGTGCACAGGATGAACGATGAGTATCTTCTCCATTCCGCCGTCCCTTATCTTGAGCTTGTAGCAGTCTCCCTGCATCCCCACTATCACGCCGGTGCGCCCCTGGAAGCGGTGATGCGGGAACCCGTAATGCTCCGAAGGATTGATATCCACCGCCGCATATTCACCCACTTCGAACTTGGCCAGGTACCTCCGGATCGGCGGAAGCCCGCGCTCGCGAACCCTCTTCGTCATCTTCTTGCGGGACCGTGCCCTTGGACCGTGCGACATCTTCATAGGAACCACCTTAAATTGCACGGGTATAAAAGATTTGCCATATATAACTTTTCCCTGAAGAGGGCTGATTGTTACACCAGAGGATGATTGTTTCACCATAAAATTTAACACGTGCGGTTGGTTGTTTTTTGGCCAATATTTATATACTTCCCCACCTACTCAATTTTTGTATGAAACCGCACGAGTTGGGTGGGAAGAGTAGTTATATAAATGGATTCTCTGAACCAGTGCCCCCAAGGAAAAAAGAGGGAAGAAAATGGGGGAAAGTGCTCGCAATTTTGATAGTTGTGCTGACAGTGGCAAGCGGGCTCTACATAGTATTTGGCAGTGGAGGGAATGATATCAACGAATCGCAGGAGAGGTACGCCTTGGTGGAACTTAAGACCCCCCAGACACTGCAGGAGCTGAAAGACTCCGGCGTGGACATAGTGCACATATACGGATACTACGCACTGGTCAGGTACTCACCGAAACAGGTGGTGAGAGGAGTAGAGATGAAACCCTTGGATTACGGACTGTACTTCCAGGCAGGGAAGTTCTACGACACAACCAACGTGCCGCAGGAGCTGGCATCGGATATGGATAGCACGGACATGTACATCGTGCAACTTATCGGCCCTGCCACTCCCGAATGGCTGAAAACCATAGAATCCAGAGGGCACATATTCCAGTATTACCACAACTACGCGTATCTTGTCAAGATGGACCCGGCGACCGCTCTGCGTATGAAGGACCTGTTCTTCGTCAAAGACGTCTATCCTTACCAGCCCCTGTGGAAGATGCACCTTTCGCTGTATAGGGAAATGTTGCAGGGGAATTCCACCACCCTTAAACTAAAGATTAACGTAGACCCTGGCCAGGATATACAGAGAGTCGCCGATTACCTCACTACGGAATACGGCGTTAAGGTGATCAAGTACTTCTCCTATCCCAAGTACAACCTCGCTTACGTGGTTGCATACGTGGACAGGAGCAAGGTGGAGCACATACTCCACGAGGATTTCGTGATTTCGGCAGACATTCAACATGAGATCCATCTCACCAATTCTGTGGCCGCCAGGATCATAGGTGCGGCGGAGCTCCGCGATTCCTGGCGCAACGGCCTCGGACTGCCCGTTACAGGAGATGGGCAGGTGGTGGAGATCGCGGATACTGGACTTGATACTGGAAATCCCAACACGGTGATCCCGGACTTCGCTGGGAGAGTAATAGCCATATACGATGCCGCTGGGGACGGCGATCCCAGCGATCCAGACAATGGCGATCTGGGAGGACATGGCACGCACGTCGCGGGTAGCGTGGCTTCAAGCGGCGTGATGAGCGGAGCAGACCCCAACAATCACATATACGGCAACTCCTTCGCAGGCATGGCGCCGGAGGCACAGATACACTTTGAATCCATTGGCACGGTTAGTAATGGGAGAGGCTCGCTTAACTACGATAGCATAACCAACATGGCTGATCGTGGATACAACGATGGTGCCAGAATATGGACCAACTCCTGGGGTACATCAGACAACTCGTACACCTCCGAGGCGGATGAACTTGACACGTATATGTGGAACCACAAAGACTTCCTGATTTTATTCGCCGCAGGAAACAGCGGTCCTGGACCAAACACCGTCGGGTCTCCAGCAACCGCTAAGGACATAATCACGGTGGGTGCCACAGAGACACTACGCCTGGAGGTCAACTCCCAGGGATCCTTCTTCGCATACAGCATGGCGCAGAATCCAGAGCAGCTCGCGTACTTCTCTTCCCGCGGACCCACCGCGGACGGCTTGATAAAGCCGGACGTGTGCGCCCC
>WAOY01000113.1 GCA_015520985.1 DHVE2 group archaeon | reverse complement strand
GTGGAGAAAATCCTGCCCTGCATGCACCGCCTGGCAGGGAAGAGGGGGGAGAAGTACGTGGAGATAATGCTCCCGGAAGAACTCGAAAATGAGCTGAACTGGCTGGAAGAACTCGGTTTCAGGTGCTGGGAGGACAAGAGGGTGAAGCACGTTCTCCTCTTTCGCATGTCACCCCTTTAACAACTTTGAGGCGAAATTCGTCATAATTGTGAAGAAAAATTTAAATTTAATTTTGCGATATCGTTTTGATGGCTGCGAGAATACTAATAGCCAAGGTTGGGCTCGACGGCCACGACCGAGGAGCGAAGATCGTGGCCCGAGCGCTGAAAAACGCGGGTTACGAGGTCATATACACGGGGATAAGGCAGAGCCCGGAGCAGGTTGTCGCAACGGCAATTCAGGAGGACGTCTCGCTCATCGGGCTGAGTTGCCTCTCCGGGGCGCATATACCTCTCTTCAGGAGAGTTATGGAACTTCTCAAGGAGAACAACGTGAACGTGCCCGTTTTCTGCGGGGGAACTATACCTCCGGGAGATGTGCCCATCCTGAAAGAAATGGGCATAGCCGAAGTATTCGGCCCGGGAAGTTCGCTCAAGCTCATAGTAAAGAAGGTGAAGGAGATGGTGGGCGATGCTTGAGGAATCATTAGAGAAGGTGCGCAATGGAGATCGTGTTGCCCTTGCGAAACTCATCACGGAGATGGAGAAAAATGAGGAGATTCGCAAGGAAGTTGTCCGCAAAATCTTTTCCTGTCCCGTCAAGGGCAAGGTTATATGCTTCACCGGGCCCCCCGGGGTCGGGAAGAGCACGCTGATCGATCAGGTGGTGTCCATCCTGAGCGACGAGGGGAAGAAAATAGGCGTTGTTCTTGTGGATCCCCGTTCACCCTACACCGGCGGCGCTCTGCTCGGGGATCGTGTGAGGATGCAGAGGCACGCGACGAATCCGAATGTGTTCATAAGGAGCCTGAGCTGCGCCGAGAACCCGGAGGGTATATCGAGGACTGTGAAGGACATTATCAAACTCCTGGCCTTCGCCGGAATGGACTACATAATTGTTGAGACGGTGGGTACGGGGCAGATTGCAGTCGAAGTCTCCTTCGTTTGCCACACTTCCGTCCTCGTTCTCATGCCCAACATGGGCGACGACATACAGATGATGAAGGCGGGCATACTGGAAGTTGCCGACATATACGTGATAAACAAGAGCGACATAGAGGGCTCGGACATAATGGAGGCGTACCTGAGGGACAACGTGGAGCACAGGGAGGGATGGATACCGCCGATAATCAAGACGGTGGGGTACAACAGATCCACCGTTGTTCCACTTGTGGAGAAGATAAAGGAGCACCTCGAACTTCAGAGCTGCGCCTACCGCGAGAAGATACGCGGCCTTCTCAAGACCATGTTCCTGGACTACGTGGACGAGCAGTGCGTGAAGTTCCTAAAAAGGCACGGAGACATATTTGAGAACCTGGCCAAGAAGGTGGAGACATGCCATATGGATTACTACACCGCCACCGAGATTCTGTTCCAATACCTTAAGAAGGAGGTGCTGAAGGATGAAAGTTAAGTCCATAGACCACGTGGCCATAGCGGTCAGAAACCTGGAAGATGGCGTCAAAATATGGAAGGACATGGGCTTCGAGGTTGAGTACGAGGTGGTGGAGGAGCAGAAAGTTCGCATCGGGATAGTGCACATAGGAGATGAGAGGATAGAGATCCTAGAGCCCCTGGACGATTCCAGCCCGATCTCAGGGTTCCTGGAGAAGAGGGGCGAGGGGATACACCACCTCGCGGTGAGGGTGGAAGATCTGAAAGATGCCCTCAGGGAACTGGAAGGGAAGGGCTACAGGCTGATAGACAGGGAGCCGCGCACGGGTGCCGGGGGGAAGAAGATAGCATTCGTGCACCCCAAGAGCGCGAAGTTCCTTCTCGAACTGGTGGAGGAATGAAAAATGGGCGATGAAATCATCAAGGAGAAGGAGCGCTGGGAGAGGGAG
>WAOY01000112.1 GCA_015520985.1 DHVE2 group archaeon | reverse complement strand
ATGTTTATATACGTAATGGCCCATTCATAACACCATGGCCACTTCGTCCCAGGATGCTAAGGTTAAGAAGAAGAGTGAGGAGGTACCTGAGAAGAAAAAGAAGGCAAAGCCCAAGGATATTGGCACCAAAGTTTTGAAGCCCTGCGAATACGAGATAATCACGGAGGGCGATATAACCAAGATGGTTGTCAAGGAGTGCAAGCGGTGCAAGTCCGCAGGTGATTTGACAAACAAGATCTGCCTCGGGCGCGTGCTCAGGACCATGAGCCAGGCGGCGAACATAGATCTCATTGACCTTGAGAAGTACAACGTCCGGGAGTACTTCGGCGATAGCATGCGCCTCCTGAAGAGCATGCTTGAGTATGCAAGGACCCTGGAGAACCTCAGCCTGAGAAACCCCCTGCTGGAATACTTCTCGGACGTGCCCGAGAAGGACAGGAAGAAGCTCAGGTGCCCCATATGCCCCCTCAATCCCCAGTCGGTTTTCATACGCCTGAGGAACGTGTTCACCAACAACATTGAGGAGTTCCCAACCTACTTCTACTACGTTGTGGATCAGTTCGGACGGGAACCCGTTTACTCTGAGAGGTGCAAGAAGTGCCGCGCAGCAACGATAGAGGACCTCAACTACGCCTTCAGGAAGTACGTTGAATGGCTGGAGAATATAGGCATAAACGTAAACGTTCGCCTGGAGGAGAAGGTCCGCACTCCTCTTACGCTCCTGGCAAGCGTGCGCAACGTGGGCCTGCAGGTCAGCGGAAAGCGCCTGAAGGATCGCATAGACGAGATTCTTAACAAGCACTCAAGGAGCAGGCCTGGATTCTCGCCCTCGTGGATCGTCTTTGACAAGCCCAAGGGGAGCATCCTTGTCAAGGAGTACGTGGTGGACGAGATACCCGTGAAACTCTACAGGCTTCCCACCGAGATAGAGGGTCTCTACTACGTGGATCCGCCGGAGTACCACATCAAGGAGGACTACATGCGCCTTATTGATATGGCGAGAAAGGAGCTCCTGGCGGAGTACCCCCGCGGCATGGAGGTCCTTAAGCCAGGCGCATCGATGCGATACATCCAGGAGGAGGGTGCAAAGCTAATATTCAAACTCGCGAAACTCTACGGTATAAAGCTCGGGAAGGACCGCGAGGAGGAAATGGCCACGGTGCAGGAACTGGCTAAGTACCTTATGAAGTACACCGCAGGCTACGGTGTGATGGAGATTCTCTTCAAGGATCCCTACATCCAGGACATATATCTCGACGCGCCGGTTTCTGACAACAACATCTATGTGATCCTGCAGGGCGGTCTCGGGAAGGGAATCCCGGAGAAGTTCGTGACGAACATCGTGCTCAGCGAGAGGGACGCCAAGAGCATGATATCCAGGTTCAGGATGGAGAGCGGAAGGCCATTCTCGGAGGCTCATCCCCTCCTGGAAATTGATCTGAAGCAGTTCAAGACAAGGGTCACGGCGGTTGGACCTCCCCTCAGCCCGCGAGGCATATCCTTCGCATTTCGCCGCCATGCCCGCGTGCCATGGACCCTCCTGAGGCACATCTACCTGGAGAGCATAACGCCCATGGGCGCGGGGCTTCTCTCGTTCCTGATAGACGGTAACGCCACCATGCTCGTAACCGGGAGCAGGAGCGCCGGTAAGACCTCGCTCATGAGCTCCATACTCTTCGAGTTCCCCCAGAGCCAGAGAATAATAATAATTGAGGACACACCCGAACTTCCGGCCACTTACCTCCAGGGCCTGGGGTACAAGGTTCTCCCTCTCCTCGTTCGTTCAACCTTTGGAGGAACATCCGAGCTGAGCATGGACGACGCCCTTCGCCTCGCGCTGAGACTGGGCGAGAGCGCTATAGTGATAGGAGAAGTGCGAGGAAAGGAGGCAAAAACGCTCTACGAGGCGATGCGCGCAGGTACCGCGGGTAGCTCTGTTCTCGGCACCATACACGCGAACACTCCACGCGCGGTATACGAGCGCGTCGTGTACGACATAGGTATACCGTCCATGTCCTTCAACGCTACGGACGTGGTGGTCGTGGCGGGATTCACCAGACCCAGCGGTCTGCACAGGCAGATCAGGAAGGTGGTGCAGATTTCCGAGTACATAAAGGGAAGTGACGGAGAATTCCAGGACCTGATGGTGTTCGACATGCGTGAGGGCATGCTCAAGGAAACCGACGTGCTTTACGAGGGGAGCAACCTAATAGAGAGCATCGCCAAGGCCTGGGGCATGGACTACGAGGACGCCGTGGATAACATACGCCTGAGGGCTAAAATCAAGGCGGCTCTTGTGCGCAGGGCGGTTGAGACGGGGAACCTCGCCTACCTCAGCCACTATTGGATAAGCTCCGCCAACAACAAGATGTGGGAGCTCATCGCCAGGGAGGTTGAGGAGGAAGGCGTGGTGGACCACGACAGGGTCTTTGAGAGATGGAAGGAATGGTTCCTGGGTCGGTGATGTGCGATGCTTTACGATAAACTCTGCCAGAAGGTCAACCTGATGTTCAGGGAGCAGTCGGAGGAGTTCCGCAACAAGTGGGAAGAGGAGAGGAAGAAGAAGGTTGAAGAGGCCCGGAAGAGGTACCTGAAGGCAGAGGAGGAGTACGAGAAGATAATGAGCGTGCACAAGAAGGAGGACATAGAGTTCAAGAAGGCCTACAGCAAGTACATACGCGAATTCACAAAATATTTACGCGCTCAGACTGAATACGACCGCAACGACTTCGCCCAGACAATAAAGTTCGCCAGGCTTAACGTGGAGCCGCATCAGGTTGTCTTTTTCGGGCAGATATTCCTCATATTCTCCATCCTGTTCTTCGTGGTCATAGACCTGATAGTGTTTTTGCTTAGCCATAACCTGATAATAACGCTCTTCGCTGTGCTCCTCACTATCATAGTGCCCTTCTTCGGCTACTTCTTCATTGTGAACTACCCCTTCATGAGGGCGAACAGTTTGCGCATAAAGATGCTCGGTTTCATGCCCGAGGCCATAAGCTACATGGTGATGTCCCTCTACCTGAACCCATCGCTGGAGCATGCCGTGGCCTTCGCCAGCGAGAACACCGAGGAGCCCCTGGCGACGGATCTGAAGAAGATCCTCTGGGGGGTGTACCTGAGGGAGCACGATACCATTGAGGACGCCTTCGTGAAGTTCGCATACGAGTGGGGCAAGTGGAACGACAGTTTCAAGCGCGCCCTGTACACCCTCAGGATATCATCTATGCGCTCCACCGAGGAGGAGAGGAAGGAAACGCTGGATAAGGCGTCCAACATAATAATGGAGGGATCCAAGAGGGATCTCATAGCATACGCCGAGGCGCTCTACGTGCCCACCATGATACTCTTCTCCATAGGCGTTATGCTACCTCTCATCCTCGCTTCTCTGCTCCCCATAACCCCCATAGGCGAGGACATGACCTGGCTGCTGGTGGTGATATTCGACATAGTCATCCCCCTCGGCTTCTTCCTGTACGCGAAGAAAATCATAGACGAGAAACCTGTTCTCTCTACACCCCCTGAGCTGGAAGTGCACATGACCAAGAACGAGAAGAACCTCCTGATCGTGATATCCGTTCTGATCGGCGCGGTCTTCTTCTACCTGGGCCTCGTCAATACTACCTACGTGGGCTCCTCCTGGTTCCTCTGGGCCTTCTCCATACCCCTCGCCATATACCTCCTCGTGACCTCATACCCCATGAAGCCGGAGCACGACGCAATCGTTGAGATGAACGACGACTTCCCCGATGCACTGTTCAACGTGGGCAGCAGAGTGGCGGAGGGCGAACCATTTGAGGTGGCGTTGCAGAGGGTCGTTGACCTGATGAAGGGGAGCGCAATCGAGATCCTTTTCCGCAGGATTCTCTACGCCCTCAAGACTACCCGGGACAGCCTGGAGGAGATCCTCTTCGGACCCAACGGGATTCTGAAGGACAAGTCCACCAAGGTGATAAACACCACCATGCGCGTTACCCTAGACGCGATGAAGAAGGACAACATCACCGCGGGAAATATGATCATAAGCATAGCGAATCATCTTAGAGAGATGAAGGGCATCGAGAAGGACATGAAGACGAAGCTGAGGAGCGCCACCAGCATGATGCAGATGACTGCCCTCTATTTCGCGCCGATCACCATAGCGGTCACGCTGGTACTCTACGCCGTGATTTCGGGTAAACTAGAGCAGGTCTCTGCGATTCTGCCAGAGAACTCAATGTTCAGCATAGGGTTCCTGAAGGTGCACCACATATCGCCCTACGCCTTCTCCATCATAATGATCGTCTACACCTACCTGACGGTGATCATAACAGGGTACTTCTACAACAACCTGATGTACGGAGACGACCCTATACAGAACCGCTTTGAACTGGGGAAGATGCTGATAGTAGCGCCCATCCTTTACACCGTCTCGCTGTACTTCCTGGACAAGTTCTTCTCCGGATTCCTCTGATTTTTTTTATCCTCTCACCACATCCAGCTGGAAGGTATGACCCAGGACGCTTACAGTTATGTGATCCCTATCGATCCCCGGGGGAAGGTTCACGTCCCTTATGTTCAGGTGCGCAAATCCATGCGCGTCGGTCTGGGCAGATTCGCTGGTGATGCCACATCCAGATATGGTTACCCACACCCCCACCTGGGGCTTTCCGTCCTTAAGGACGAGTATGTCCAGTATCACCGAGTTGTTCACGTAGTCGTAGTAGGCGTAGCCCCTGGAATCATGAAGGGTGCAAACGATCCTGTCCACTTCCTCACCGCCTATGAAGTACTTCACCTCCATCTCGCTCTTGGGCGGCGGCATGGTGAGGGTGATGTTCAGGATGACGATGAGCGATACCATCGCAATTATCGCCACTATCGCTATGTAAACCATGAGCGAACCGATGCCGAGTCCACCACTATCAGCGCGATGCCCCATATTTATGCGTATGCACTCATATTATTTTATTCTTCCGCAATCCGCAGATATATTGGCTCCTCCGGCGCAGGACATCAGTAAGTTTTAAATATGATGAGCGCTAAGGTTGTTTGCACAAGGGATTTGTGGGTGATGTTATGGCAAAGAAACCGAAGGAGGATTTACCAAGGGTCTGCCCCGAGTGCGGATCCACTCACCTGGTCTGGGATTATGAGAAGGGAGAACTCTATTGCGCTGACTGCGGAAGCGTCATCGAGGATTCTTTCATAGATCAAGGACCGGAATGGAGGGCCTTTGACAAGGAGCAGGAGTCCGCTCGCGCCAGAACTGGCGCTCCGATGACCTTCCTGTCCCACGACAAAGGATTGGCGACGGAGATCTCGTGGAGCAACAAGGACTCCTACGGGAAGAGGATCCCCCACAAGAACAGGGCGCAGATTTATCGCGTTCGGAAGTGGCACCAGAGGATCCGCGTCAGCAATGCGGCGGAGAGGAATCTTTCCGTTGCTCTCCAGGAATTGAACAACGTCTCGAGCCGCATGGGATTGCCCAAAGATGTGCGCGAGACCGCAGCGATAATCTATCGCAAGGCAGTCGAGAAGAACCTGATACGGGGAAGGAGCATAGAGAGCATAGTGGCAGCGAGCATATATGCGGCGTGCCGCAAGGTGGGGATGCCCAGAACCCTTGATGAAGTTGCGAAGGCAAGCGAGCTTAACAAGAAGAAGATAGGGCGCGCGTACAGGCACCTCACCAAGGAGCTGAACCTCAATCTTAAGCCCACGACCGCGACCTCGTACATCAACCAGTTCTGCAGTAAGCTCAAGTTGGACAAGAACGTGGCGATGAAGGCGGAGGAAGTCGTGAGGAAGGCCACGGAGATGGGCATAACCTCCGGGAAGGGCCCAACGGGGGTTGCAGCCGCGGCCATTTACATCGCGGCAAACATGATGAACCAGCCCAGGACGCAGAAGGAGATCGCGGACGTGGCCGGGGTCACGGAGGTCACCATACGCAACAGGTACAAGGAAATATCCTCCGCACTTAATCTCGAAGCGATAACGAAGTGAGGGAAGTCCATGAAGGTCTACGTCGTGGACAACGGTGGACAGTGGACCCACAGGGAGTGGAGGGTCCTGAAGTACCTGGGGGTTGACGCAAAGATCGTTCCGAACACCACTCCCCTCTCAGAGTTCAACAGTGTGGACGCGGTAGTGCTTTCGGGCGGCGCCCCGAGCATATTCTACGAGAAGGACAAACTGGGGCTGCAGGATGCATATCTTGACGAACTGGATGTGCCCATACTCGGCATATGCGTGGGTGCCCAGCTTATTGCGGAGCACTTCGGAGGTAGATGCGGGCCCGCCGAGTTCCCGGAGTATGGAAAGACGGAAATAGAAATACACGATCCCGACGAGCTTTTCGAAGGGATTCCCGCGAAGATAGTTGTTTGGGAGAGCCACAACGACGAGATAAAGGACCCCGGCCCCCTCATCCCCCTGGCGAGTTCCAGGAACTGCAGGTACCAGGCGGTGAAGCATCCCTCTAAGCCCATATACGGGGTGCAGTTCCACCCAGAGGTCGAGCACACTGAGTACGGCGACAAGATCTTTCAGAACTTCCTGAATCTGGCCAGGAAGTAGCGAAGATTTAAATACGTTCTCCGCTTTTTTTATCTATGCCTGAAATCTCCATAGTTGAGGAGGAGGTAACAGGGAGAAACAGGGTTGTGATCAAGGATGAGCGCATAGTTATAATTCTGAGGCTCCATTTCTACGACCGGGAATTCTCCCGCGGGTCGGTGAGCGTTTCCGAGGAGGAGGGAAAGATAGTAATAAAGGCGTCCAGGGAGGTCATCGAACGCACAAAGAACCTTCTCACAAGGCACGATAACATAGCGCAGGTGGCGTGGAGTCTTCTCCAGAACGAGTACAGGACCATCGACAGGCTCGAGGATAAGGTGGAAAAACTCCAGAATGCGTCCATACAGGAATATTCCCGGGATCTTCTTAGAAGCATACTGGCGATAAAGAAGAATCTTTTTCACATGCATCGCGATTATATTCGGCTGCGCAACATGGTGGAGACGGCTATAGATGAGAATTATTACCGCGGCGAGATGCGCCGCATACTCCGGGATGTCAATGAGATGATAGAGAGCGTGGAGTACCTGGTGGACGCCACCACCACCGCAATACAGCTGATGCAGAACACACTCTCCGCGAAGATGAACGAAGTTATGAAGATCCTCACGGTAATAGCGACGATAATGATGCCCCTCACCCTCATCACAGGGATATACGGGATGAACTTCAGGAACATGCCGGAGCTCCATTGGTACTACGGCTACTATTTCACCCTCTCCCTGATGCTCATAATTGCGGTGGCCATGGTGATATATTTCCGCAGAAAGAGGATCATCTAGGGGCGAATTTCTTGTACGATTCTTCCAGCGCTTCCAGCACGGGCATTTTCCCGCCGGAGAGGAAGGTTATGAGTGAACCGCCGCCTGTGCTCACGTGGTCGAAGTACTTTTTGAGCCCGTACTTCTCAAGCGCTGCTATTGTGTGGCCCCCTCCCGCCACTTTGAACGCCCTAGATTCCGCTATACCCTTGTACACCTCCAGAGTGCCCACTTCAAATTCAGGGATTTCGAAGACTCCCATGGGACCATTGAGTACTATGCCCTTCGCCTCCCTGGCGATATTCATGTACCTTATTGCAGTATCGAGGCCTATGTCGTATATCGGCTTGTCGCTGGGGAGTTCGTCTATCGTGAGGGCTTTCCTCCTGCCGTTGTCATTCACAACGAGGTCGACGGGCATCTCTATGCTCTCCCCGTACTCGTCCAGTAGCCTCTTTGCCCTGGACACGTACTCCTCGTAGTTGTCAAATTCCCTCCGGAGATATGCCATGCTCCCCTCCCCAATATCGTACCCTGCGGCCATGAGGAAGAAGTATGCCACAACGCCACCAGTGAGCACCTTGTCCACGATTCCCCGCTGGAGAAAGCTCTCCATCACCTTTATTGAGTCTTCTGCCTTGGCACCGCCGAAAACCGCAATTTTGGGGCGCTCTTCCATCTCCATGAACCTCGTGAGCATCACTATCTCCCTCTCCATCAGCCTGCCGGCGAGCATGGGCATCCTGCCCGCGAAGCCCACTAGCGTCGTCTGTGCGCGGTGCGCGGCGGCAAAAGCATCGTTGATGAAGAAATCACCCAGAGGGGCGAGATTCCTCACGATATTCGTCTCATCAAAATCACCCTTTTTCAAGCAGTACTCCTCCGCGTAGAAACGTGTGTTCTCCAGGAGAAGGTACTCTCCACGGTTCATATTCTCTATTCTATCCCTTGCAAGTTCACCGAAGAGATCTTCCACGAAATGAACCCTCCTACCGATGATCTTAGTGAAAACATCCGCGTGGTGTCTGAGGCTCACGTAATCCCTCTTTCCCGGCCTGCTCTGGTGCGCCAGGATAACGACCTTTGAGTTCTTGAGTTCTAGAAGCGTTCTTCTGTGCGCTTCAAAGCGGGAATAGTCCAGGATCATCCCGGATATGGGATCGAGGGGGGAATTTACGTCCACCCGCACGAACACCGTTTTGCCCCCCAGGTCGAAGTCGTCCATGGTGAGGTACTTCATAGGTCTAAATCGCATTACCCTATTAACTTTTTCTCAGCACCGCGGGAGTAAGATTTATATTGGTGTTCCAATTATCCCGCAATTGGTGTCGAGATGAAGAGGAGTTCAAGAGACTGGAAAAAGCGCGGGAAGATGCGTTGGAAGTGGAGAAAAAAGAAGATGCGCCGCCTGAAGAGGCAGAGAAGGGCGAACAAGCGCTGATTTAAATTATTTCGCGTTATTTTACTGCCTCTCGGGATATTTCGCTTTTTAACGGCTATTTTCACAGGGCGTTGTCTAAGATCTTCAATACTGCGGTACCTGGAGTAAGATTTATATGCTTGATGAAAATACCCTACTTGCGTGGGGGCATGGGGTAGTCAGGCATCCTGGCGGGCTCCAGTTACGTGATGAAAAGAGGGTCAGCTGAACAATGATGACTAACTGGAGCGCTGACCCGCAGGAGTGACCCGCGGACCTGGGTTCGAATCCCAGTGCCCCCACTTTTTAGTAAACATTATTTCAGAGATATAAAATTTAGAAACCCCGTCTTATACAGCACCAGTTGTGAATTTTGGGGGCAACTGCCCCATATAAAGT
>WAOY01000111.1 GCA_015520985.1 DHVE2 group archaeon | reverse complement strand
CTTTCTGGCGACGGGGCAAAGGGCTCCATCTTCTTCGCGAGATTTTCATTCAAAGTGGTTATCGTTATGGACACCACCGATTTCATCTCGGATAGTATGTCAGCGTCCCTGGCCACGAGGTCCGATTTGGTTAGTACGAGAACGGGGAACCCGTAGCGTTTCAGAAGGCGCAGCGCACCGCGGGTTATTTTCTTCTCCCTCTCCATCCCCGGGTACGGGTCGGAGGAGTTGCTCATCGAAACCGGCATTATTTTCGCTTTTTTCAATTCCCTTTCCAGAATGAGCAGAAAATCCCTCTTAGGGCGCACCCTCCACGGATTCCTGATGTAGGAGGTTATGTAGCAGTAAACGCAGCGGTGCTCACACCCGGTGTACGGATCAATCGAGTATTTCCTGGGACAGGTGCAGAGCGGGAATTTCCAGGGGTCGAAGATGTGGAGGTACCTCACACGCCGCAATGTTTTCTCACCTATAAAAAACTCTCCGACGAATCTCGCGTAAAAATCATAAAGGCGAAGATACGTGGAAAATGCTAAATACTATGATATAGATGCATGCACGATGGGCTCACCGGAGGGTATGCTCAAGCTTCTGGCGGTTGATGATGAGGAGGACATAACACACCTGGTAAAGCTGTACTTTTCCAGGAAGGGGTACGACGTGATCGTGGCCAACACCGCGTCGGAGGCCATCCGCGCCCTTGAGGAGAACCCCGACGTGGACGTGGTGCTCCTGGACATCATGCTCCCGGACGGGAACGGGGTGGAACTTCTGGAGCATATCCGCCTTTACCTGCCTAATGCGGCAATAATCATGGCCACCGGGGTGAACGACCTGGAGACGGTGGTCAGGGCCATGCAGAACGGTGCCGATGACTACGTGGTGAAGCCCTTCCGGCTTGGCACGCTGGAGGAGAAGATTGAGAGCGCCATACACAAGAGGAGTATGGAGAGCCTGCGCGAGGGTCTGAGCGCGGAGGAGGCGGTGAAGGTCCTCGAGGATATCCGGGAGAGGAGCGCCATACTCACCTTCTCCTTCGACGACGTGGATGAACTCAACAGGTTCACCGACGCCATCAAGGACCGCAAGGACGTGGAGATAATCGACATACGCATAGGGGACCGCTACGAAGTGAGCGTGAAGAAGGGAGCATGAAGGCGAGCCCATGTTCCCGGAGGTTGTTGGTGAGGTTGACTACATCCACCCCTACGGCAAAGGCTTCATGATATACACTGACAAGGAGTGGAGCCGCGGAATTCTGAAACTCAAGGAGAATACCCTGGAGGTGTTCGACGGCGAGTACATCAAGATACCCTTAAATTTCGTGTTGAGCGTGGACAAGAGCATAATGCTGCCGGCGATTCGTGAGGGCCGTGCCCTCCTCCTCGTTGAGTACCTGGACGTGAAGAGCAGGGGCAACGTTTACCTCCTGGTATCCGCGCAGGAGAATTTCATCAGAAAGGTGCGCTTTGAACTGTTACGCAGGATGGTGTCCAGGGTTCGGATAATGTACAGGGCGAACGATAAGTGGCACCCCGGGTTCGTGGTTGTGGAGGCTGACTCAATATCCTTTTCCGGTCCCGGTAAGGTGAGCGTCCCCGTTGCAAAGATCCTGAGGGTTGAGAGGAAGAAGCTGGACTACGGCCTTAGAAAGATCGGAGTCATATCGGTGGAGTACCAGGATGGGGGAGAGAACAAGAGCATCGCCATATTCGTAAATCCTATGAAGAGGATGTTCTTCTGGCAGCTCTTCAACCAGGTGCTGGACGACTACATAAATTCACAGATACTCCGCGATATGAGCAATCTGGAGAGGATGGTGCTCCACCTCGTTGGAAAGGAATGGAGCTACGAGGACATAATGGCAAAGCTGGAACTTACCACGGAGGAGATGAACTCCATCGTTGATAAGCTGGAGCGATACGGGGTGATAAAGAAAATAGTGATACTCAAGATAACAGACAAGGGCTCCAAGGTCCTCAGGAATATCTCCGAAGAAGATCTTCGATTACCCTAGCGGCCTCCAGCAGATCCCTTGCCAGGTGATCTCCGTACTTGGTGAAGTCCCCTATCTTAACTGTGATCATCCCGACACCCTTCGCACCCTTCATGTCCCTCTTCTCCGAGTCTCCGATGTACACCTTCGGCTCGCTCTTAGAATTCTTCAGCGCCATCTGGAATATTTTCGGGTTCGGCTTCCCCACCCCTGCGTCCTCGGCGGTGGTGACCGAATCGAAGAAATCCGCGATTCCCAGATTCTCCAGGAGATTCTCGGTATACGGGCGGTCTCCATCGGTTATCACGCCCATATGCTCCGCCATCCCCCTCAATTTTTTAAGGCCTTCCAGGGCGTTGGGGGCCAGGCGCACGAATTCTCCGTGCACTTTCGAGTATTCGTCGAGGACCCAGTAGGCGTCGGAGGAGCACAGCCTCCTCGGGGATATTTTCTTGACGGCCTCCAGCACGAGGTAGCGGATTGGCGTGTACTCCTTGTCCCTCTTATCCATGGAGGGTTTCCTGTATTCCTCAATCCTCTCCACAATTTCCCGTGGCTCCAGGGGTATGGCGAATCTTTTCTTCAGCCTCTCGGCGAGCTTGAGCATGGCCAGGTTCTCACTCTCCATGTCCGTGATTGTGCCAGTCATGTCCAGGAAGACGTCCATGCGGGTGCATGGGCAAAAGGTAAAAAATCTTCCCCCCATGCTCCTCCGTGAGAAGGTGCAAGTTCTGCGGAAAGGAATCATACATCATGCTCAGATCCCCCAGGATGGCCCTGTGCGAGGAGCATTTCGTCAGGTATTTCGAGAGGAAGGTGGAGAGGGTCATCAAGAGGCATAAGATGTTCCCCGAAAGCGCAAAGATCCTCATCGCCCTGAGCGGCGGAAAGGACGCGATCGCCGCAGCGATAGCGCTCAAAAATCTCGGCTACGAATACGAATGCCTGCACATAAACCTCGGGATTCCCGGGTATTCCGAAGAGAGCGAGGAAGTGGTGAAGAAGCAGTGCGAAATCGTGGGCGGGAAGCTACACGTGGTGCGCCTGAAAGAACTGGTTGGAGAAGGCATCGGAGAGAGAAAGAGGGGAAGGCAGCCCTGCTCCTACTGCGGGATGACCAAGAGGTACCTCATGAACAAGTTCGCCGTGGACAACGGGTTCGACGTCGTTGTCACCGGGCACAACCTTGACGACGAAACGGCGTTCCTCCTGGGGAACTTGATACACTGGAACGTGGATTACCTTGGAAGGCAGGGCCCGTACCTGCCGAAGGGATTGAAACTCGCGGCCCGAGCCAAGCCCCTCTACGAGCTCACGAACTACGAGATAAGGAAGTACGTAGACCTGTTCAATGTGCCGGTGGTGGAATCAAAATGCCCCTTCTCCCGCGGTGCCAAGAGCATCCTCTACGCGAAAGTCCTGGATGAAATTGAGAGCGAATCCCCCGGCACGAAAATCAACTTTGTCAAGGGCTGCCTGAAGAACCGCAATCTTTTCGAGAGGGACGAGGAAATAGAATTGAAGGAGTGCAGGGTCTGCGGGATGCCCACAGTGGGCGATGTCTGCTCCTTCTGCCGCTTCTGGAACCTCGGTGAGGGGGTGGACCTAAGGGTTCGGTAAAATTCTCGGCGGAATTCCGCGCTTTGGAGAAAATTTATTATACCATCAGGGGAATGCGCAACCATGAAGTACTGGAACGGGCACATAGTGATGGACGTCAAGTCCTGGAAGGAGCTCAGCGGTGTGTGGGAGGAGATGCTGGAGATGTTTCTCGTTGAGACGAAGCAGTTTCGCGATAACCCCGAGATGATCAAGATAGTGGTGGAGGAGAATCGTATTGATGTGAAGCACAACCGCAAGCCCGAGGGGTTCAACAGGGAGGGGAGGATGCGGCTCGTGGTGCCCCTTTCCAACCGCAGGGAATTCTTCATCTACCGCGGCGTTTACAACGACGAAGTTCGGGTGATCACTGAGAAGATAAGCAAGTTCCTGGCCGAGAAGGGGGTCAAGCACACGGTGGAGTGGAATGACATGCTCCTCTTCAAGATGAAGAAGAGGCGGAGATGATGAAGGCGCGGGACATAATGAACCGCGAAGTCATCACGTTATCCCCCGAGCTCACTGTGAGGGAGGCCTCCCGCATTCTTCTCGAAAATCACATAAACGGCGCGCCCGTTGTGGACGCGGAGGGGAAACTGATCGGAATAGTCACCGTTGGTGATATAATCAACCTCTTGAGGAAGAGGATGGAGTCCCTGGGCTTCGTTCTCGCCATGACCCCCTTCGACATCCTCGATTTCTACGCCATGGAGCTCGCTGTTCCCGAGAACCGCGATGCCCTGAAGGAGATTTCCTCGGTGAAGATATCCGAGATCATGAAGAGGAGGGTGCACTTCGTGCGCGAGGACGATGACATTCTGGAAGTGATAGAAATACTTGCGAAGAAAGGCGTATCGCGGGTTCCCGTGGTGGACTCCGGGGGGAAGGTCATAGGGATCATCACGAGGAGCGACATAATACGGATGATTGCGGATGGGAAGTTCTCAGAGGAAGTTCCCCAGAAGGTAAGCCAGGATTAGCCCCGCGGTTATGTATATTATGAAGGGTATCTTGGGCTGCACCCACACCCTGTCGCGGCCTATCTTCTTCAGCGCCTCCAAATCTTCGGGGCTATGTTCCTTGGGGTGCACGTAGAGCACGTGCTCCCCATTCACGACGCGTTCCATTAGCCAAACGTGCT
>WAOY01000110.1 GCA_015520985.1 DHVE2 group archaeon | reverse complement strand
GCCAGAGAAGGGACGCTATCTCCAGGGAGTAGCCAAGCAGGTAGTTGGGCTCCATGAGGAATGACACGGCGAATATGGAGAGCACAGTGGCTATCAGGGGCAGCACTATTATCAGGTTCCTGAGTACACGCCCGTCGCGGTAGCCGCCGAGCCATAGGAGATAAAGCGCAGCGAGGAGCCAGAAAACTGCGGTTACGTGGAGTGCTATGCCAAGGGCATAGGAGGAGTACAGCATGGATACGCCCACCAGGGCAACCACCGTGGCCCCAGAGGCCAGGTAAAGCACGGACCTCTCGAATTCCCTCGCCCTGGCGATCTCCCGCATGCCGTCCGCTGCCTTTCCGCCAATTTCTCGGTGCTTCTTAACGCCATCGCTCTCCACGTGCTTCTCCTTCCTGCTAAGCCACCAGCTCAGCGGGCAGTACGAATACTTCTCTATGTCCCCCGCGGAGATGTAGTCCACGGTGAAAATATGCACTTTTGGGTATTTAACCGTGTCGGAAATTCGCGAGGTGCGGCGGGAAGCACTATAAAATATAAATAGAGGGAGGGGTATTCACTTCCGGTGGTAACAATGGACGACACTGATACCATTATGCAGGAGTATTACGGGAAGAACATAGTAACTGCCCTGATAGGGATCACCTGCGATACCGCGGAGATTGAGAACGTCTCCAGGGCGCTTGTGGAGTACAACAACGTTGAGGACGTTTTTCTCACCACCGGGGATTACGACATCATCGTGAAGGTGAAGTTCCCCGAGTATTCAAACCTAAAGGACTTCATACTGAACGAGATATCCAAGATGAAGGGAATAACCAAGACGGAGACCATGCTCGTGGTTAACACCTACAAGGAGAGGGGGATAAAGTTCGAATGAGGTGGTGGAGATGGACGAGAAGGAGAAACTGTATCAGGAGATAATCGCCATCCTAGAGGAGATGATAGAAGACACGTCAATCCCGAGGAACATAAGGAGGAGCATTACCCACGCGAAGGAGACCCTGGTGGACAAGGAGAAGCCCCTGGACGTCCGCGTGGCCAGTGCGATATTCGAACTGGATGAGATTGCGAACGATCCCAACATACCCGTGCACGGAAGGACCGTGGTCTACATGGCCATGGGCAAGTTAGAGACCCTCTCCAAGATGATCTCCTCCTGATTTCCATGGACGCTGGAGAGTTCCTTCACATCTTCGTTCCCCTCTTCGCCGTCATAGACCCCTTCGCGTCCCTGCCGCTCTACATATCCTTCACTTCGGGCCTGAGCGAGAGGGAGAAGAGGAGGATAGTTAGAGATGCCTCTTTAACTGCTGTTCTCCTTCTACTATTCTTCCAGTTCACCGGGATGTACATCCTCGATTTCTTCGGCATATCCATCGCCGCCCTCATGATCGCGGGCGGTGTCCTCATGCTCCTGGTGGGCATTGAGATGGTTCGCGAGGGAGACAAGCCCCGAAGCACCAGGAAGAAGGAGAAGATCCGCGAGGAGACTGGCGACATCGCAATAGTGCCTCTGGGAACTCCGATGCTCGCGGGCCCCGGCGCCATTTCCCTGGCGATAATCCTAATGGGGAAGTACGGCTCATCCCCCTTGGGAGCTCTGGCGGTGGCGGCATCAATAATAGCTGTTATAGGAATCACGGCGCTATTCTTCCTCGGCGGGAACTACATCTCCAGGATCATGGGGGAGAAGGGCGCTCGCGCTTTCACCCGTGTGATGGGCCTCCTGGTAACGGCGTTCGCGATACAGTACATCTTAGATGGCATATCCCTGTACTTCGGCCTGTGAGAAGCAAAGTTTTTATCCACCGAGGACATTTATTACATGGGATGGGTGGATACGCGATCAAAGATGGGATGTACGTGCCCCTGCTCATCGCGGGGGTCTCCGCATTCACCGTGGCGCTGGTGATTTCCATTTACCTGCATCCATCCTTCAACCTGTTCTCGCCTGACCAGTCTCTCAGCGATCTGGGGCGGGTTGGCGATCCACTGGGATACATATTCAACCTGGGCATTATAACCTCAGGGCTCCTGTTCATAGCGGCATCCATCGTGAATCTTCCATGGGCAAGGGGAGATACCTTCAAGAGATTGGCTGTGGCCGTTTTCATATTCGCACTTGTTCTCTACGTGATGATCGGGGTGTTCCCCAAGGGCACTCCGTACCACAACTTCTTCGCCAGGTCCTTCTTCCTGATTTCCACCATCGCCATCGTCCTCTGGCTGGTATCCGAGGTGAGGAAGGGCTCCCGGATCATCTCCGCCATCGTGCTGGCTCTCGTGGTCCTGTCCTATGTCTTCTTCTTCTCATACCACACGGTGGGCTTCGCCTTCGCGGAGCTGTTTGGAGGATACTCGATTACAGCATGGCTCTTCCTTTTCAGAAAATGAAAAAAATCAGGATTTCCTCCTGCGCAGGAGGAAGACAAGGAGCAAAGCGATGACGAGCGGTGCGATCCAGGATAGTTCGGGCACCGCACTCAGGGTTACGTCAATCTCCACCTCGCCGCTCAGTGTTCCACTGTTAGAACCGCTGCCCTGCGTGCTCTTCGCCTCGACGTTCAAATTATCTCCGTTTATTCCGTTGTACGTGTACACGTCGTACCTGCCCGATGAGTCCGTGGTAACCATGTACGATATTCCCAGCGTGGTATCGTTGACCCAAACCGTGGCCCCTGCAATGGGGTTCCCTCCGGAATCGCGCACGTAGCCGTACACGTGGTACCTAGGGATCCCGGCCTTCACCTGCACGTCATCAAGGTAGAAGCCGTAGTGGTCATGCACGGATTCGTCGCTTGCAAAGTAGAAGATGAAACGCACCCTGTGGCCGAGCAGGTACCTGTTCACCTTCGCGTCGTTTATCGCGGAGGTGTTGAACGTCTTCTGCACCCATCCATTCGTCGACCCCGTGAAGGCGTACTTGCCCCCTATCGCACTTCCATAACTGGTGGAGATCTGCATGTCGTACTGGCTCGCGTTGTTATTCGCGTCCAGTATCCACCACGTGCCCGAAGATTCGTTCTGGTACGCTATTAGCACTCCATCGTATCCAGTTGATGACCCCGATTCAAGATCGTACCACGCATAGAAACTTAGCGTGGCCCACGTGGCGTTTGTGAGGTCTATCCATGGAGTTAAGAGTGCGTCCACGTGGTAGTCCACCCCGTAGTATCCGTTCAGCACCGTGCCGATGACATCCTGCCCGGAATGCGCACCGCTGGGCCCCGCCGTGGGCTGTCCCCACTGCCATATTGTATTTGCCGCCGCATTAGTAGACGAGTTCCAGGCCTTAAAGTTCCAGTTGTGCAGCGTGCCCGGGTTATCCGATGTCTCAAGGTCGTTGATCCCAGTTAGAGTGAAATTGTATATCGTACTCCACTCGCTACTTGCTCCGTCGGTCATGTGTATCTTGAAGTAATAACTCACTCCCGGAGTGAGGTTCTGTATCGCCACCTCGTGCTGCGTGCTCGCCACGGATTCCTCCGGTGTCTGCATATCCATGTGATTCGGCCCGATTCCGTAAACAATGTAGGTCTTCACCGCCTCACTGGTGGTGTAGTTTATAACCGCTTCCAGATGGTTGTATATCTTAATCGAAGTTATGGACATAGTAACCACCGTTGTCGTTGTCGTCACACTGTCGCTCTT
>WAOY01000109.1 GCA_015520985.1 DHVE2 group archaeon | reverse complement strand
GGCTATAATAGCATACTATCAGCCCATAACGCAGAGCAAGCTCCGCGAGGTCGTGGGCTCCAAGGTCTACACCCATGTGGATGAATTGAAGAAGAGGGGATTTGTCTACGGGAAGAGGAGTGGAAAGACGGAGGTCCTGAGGACCACCAAGAAATTCAACGAATACTTCGGCATAGACGCATCCAAGCCGGAGGAGGTGAAGAAATTCTTTGAGAAATCGGGAGGTGATGGAGATGAATAAGGTTCTGCTCATCGGATCAGGTGGGAGAGAGCATGCCATAGCGAAGGCCCTTAAAGAAGGGGGAGCGAAGATATACGCGGTGATGAAGCACAAGAACCCGGGTATAGCGAAGCTATCGGAGGATTACATCATCGGGGACCACAGCTCCGTGAGCTTCGTGAAGAACCTCGACTGGGTTAAGTTCAGGAAGGTGGATTTCGCTTTCATCGGCCCCGAAGATCCCCTCATAAGGGGCATGGCCGACATGCTGGAAGATAAGGGGATTCCCGTAGTCGGTCCGAGGAAGGACGCGGCGATAATAGAAGGCTCCAAGGAATTCATGCGGGATCTGATGAAGAAGCACGGGATTGAGGGGCTCGTGGATTACTACGTCTTCACCGACGCAAAGAAGGTGGAGGAATTCCTGAAAGATTACGACAAGCCCTTCGTGATAAAGCCCGTGGGCGTGACCGGAGGCAAGGGCGTATGGGTGATGGGCGACCATTTCCACACGAAGGAAGAGGGCATAAGGTACGCCAAGAGGGTGATAGAGGAGAAGATAGGTGGGGAGGGAAAGGTGATAATAGAGGAAAAACTCGTTGGTGAGGAGTTCACCCTGCAGGTCTTCACCGACGGAAGAAATCTTAAAGGGATGCCCCTGGTGCAGGACTTCAAGAGGGCCTACGAAGGTGATTTGGGTCCGAACACGGGGGGAATGGGCTCCTACAGCATGGAGAACCACCTTCTGCCATTTATGGACGACAAGGACTATGCGAAGGCGATGAAGATTCTGGAAGATATTATCGCCGCCATGCGCCGGGAGGGAAGGGAGTACAGGGGCGTGCTCTACGGGCAGTTCATGCTCACCGCGGAAGGGCCAAAGGTGATCGAAATTAATTGCAGATTCGGAGACCCTGAGGCCATGAACGTCCTCTCCATCCTGGACAGCAACCTCGTGGACATTTCGTGGGACATCATAGAGGGCCGCATCGGGAAGGACATCAAGTTCAAGAATCTGGCGACGGTGGTGAAGTACGTTGTCCCCGAGGGCTACGGCACGTCGCAGGTCATGAAGGGCGAGGAGATAAAGGTGAACCCGAAGCGCATAGAGGAGGAAGGAGCCCTGCTGTACTATGCCTCGGTGCACGAAGAAAACGGGCGCATATACACCACCACATCCCGCTCCCTCGCCGTGGTCGGTCTTGGAAAGGATCTCTACGAGGCGGAGGAAATAGCGGAGAGGGCGCTGAAGCACATATCCGGAAGGATATACGCCAGGCACGATATTGCCAAGAGGGAGATGATAGAGAAGAAAGTGAAAAGGATGCAGGAGCTTAGAGCCCACTAATTTCAATATATTTTTTCTAGGTTCAGGAACGACTCGTCGTGCATTATGTCGTGGAACTTGGCGTAGTTCTCGTATTCCCTCTTAAGCATGTTGTAGTGGTCCTCCTCCATCTGCGCGATGTACTCGAATATCATACGGGTTTTGTCGTCGGTGAACTTCCGTGCAAGGCAGTGGTAGAACTCGGCGCTCTCCCTCTCGAAGCGCATTGCGTCTTCTAGGATGTAGAGTATCCCCTTCAACGCGCCGCTCTTCTCGTAGATGTCCACGGGTATTATGTCCATGTCCGTTTCCTTGGGTATCACAGGGTCTTTCCCGAATCTCTTCCTGAAGAAGTCGTTGAGGTAGGCGAGATGCTTCCTCTCCTCGTTCACGAGGTAGTTGAGCGTCTCCTTCAGAAACGGGGTCTTTATCTCCCCGTGCAGCTTCTCATACATCTCCACGCTCGTCATCTTGTTCTTTATCGCTGACACGAGCACCTCCTCCACGCTGTGCCTGCCTATGTTCTCCATGTCCATTGAGCATCACCTCCTGATTACAGATTCGCGGCGAAAGCATATAAAACTTTCTCCCCTTGCGAAGGAAAATTTTATATTCCTCGGACTTTTATGCCCCTTGCCGCTGGGGTGCGGCATGGCCGGCAGTGCGATATGCTCCGGTAGTCTAGCCCGGCCAAGGATATCGGCCTTTCGAGCCGACGACCCGGGTTCAAATCCCGGCCGGAGCACTGTTTGTTTTAAAATGTTGATCGGGGGATACCCGGGTCCAACGATGGTCTGATTCTAACGCAAGAAAAGCGCTGACGATGCGAGGAGCACGATACGCCTTTCAATCCCACCATGGTCCGATTCTAACTGGAACACTACGACGTTGAACCCATCTTTCTGC
>WAOY01000108.1 GCA_015520985.1 DHVE2 group archaeon | reverse complement strand
ATGCCGTATATGAGCACCCCACCACCCTCATGCAGAGCTTCGTACATCGTGACGTCGTAGCCCATCTTCGCAAGGTCTGCCGCAGCCGTGAGGCCCGCTGGACCGGAGCCCACAATTGCCACCTTCTTCCCCTTCTTCTCCACGGTGGGGATATCCGGATATATGCCCTGCTTCCTTGCCTCGTCGGCGACGAACCTCTCCAGCTTGCCGATGTTTATCTTATCCCCCAGTTTGCCCATGACGCAGTTCATCTCGCACTGCTCCTCCTGGGGACACACGCGACCGGTTATACCGGGAAGGGCGTTGGTGGCGTGGATGACCTCGAGGGCGCCCTTGAGATCCCTCTCCAGTATCTTCTTTATGAAGCCGGGTATGTTAACGTTCACGGGGCACCCCTTTATGCACGGCGCGTAGCTGTAGGGGCACTGGAGGCATCTAGATGCCTCCTCCATCGCGAGTTCCCACGTGTAACCCAACGCAACCTCGTTGAAGTTGTGGATCCTCGCCAGGGGGTCCTGCTCCGGGACCTTAATCCTCTGCTTCTTGATCTGCTTCGCCAATTCAAGCACCTCCTTTAAGGTATCTCTCCATCGCTATCTTCTCCTCCTCCTTGTACTGCGTCAGCCTCGCCATGAGCTCGTCGAAATCAACGAGGTGAGCGTCGAAGTCGGGTCCGTCGACGCACGCGAATTTGATCTCGCCGCCCACGGTGACACGGCAGGCGCCGCACATCCCCGTGCCGTCCACCATTATGGGGTTCAGGCTCGCGACGGTCTTTATTCCGTATTCCTTCGTTATGTTCGCTATGAGCTTCATCATTATCACGGGACCAACGGTGAAGACGAAGTCCACCTTGTTTCCCGCCTCAAGGTATTCCTTCAATACGTCCGTGGTGAATCCCTTGCGCACGTAGCTGCCGTCGTCCGTCGTGATTAGCAACTCGTCGCTTATCTTCCTGAACTCGTCCTCCAGGATGACGTAGTCCTTGCTCCTGAATCCGGCGATTATAGTGAGTTTATTCCCCGCCTCTTTGAGACCTCGGGCAACCGCGTAGCCGATGGGTGCGCCCACTCCACCGCTTACCACGACCGCATGGCCATAATTCTCGATGTGCGTGGGCAAACCCAGAGGACCGACGATGTCCATTATCTTATCTCCTACTTCGTAGGTCCCCATCTCGTAGGTCGTTTTCCCCACTTCCTGGAAAACGAGTTCGATGTACCCTTCCTCCTTGCTCCACTTGTACAGCGTGAGGGGAATCCTCTCCCCCTTCTCGTGAAGGCGCAGAACTATGAACTGTCCTGGCTTCGCCGACCTCGCAACCAGGGGCGCTTTGACGCGGATCCACTTTATATGCGGCGCGAGTTCCTTCTTGTCAAGTATCTCGAACATAAGGCATCGTGGAGAGAAAAGAAAAAGCGCATTTAATACTATCGCTCATTCAACGCAATCATGATGTCGGAAATTCGTCGCGGTGAAGTATTTATATATCGTCCCCATACCCTATTTAAAGGTGATGCAAATGAACGAGGAGGAAAAGGTCCAGATTGAGAACATAGTTGCCTCAACGGCGCTGGCTGACAAGCTTGATCTCGGAAAGATCGCCCTCACACTGGAGGGGGCGGAATACGAGCCTGAGCAGTTCCCAGGTCTGATTTATAGGCTGAAGGAACCCAAGACCGCGGTCCTGATTTTCCGCAGCGGAAAAGTTAACTGCACCGGCGCGAAGGATATAGAGAGCGTGAAGAAGACAATAGATACCCTGGTGAAGAAGCTCAAGCAGGCGGGAATCGAAGTTTACGATAACCCGAAGATCGTGGTGCAGAACATCGTCGCCGTCTACGATCTCGGCACGGAATTGAATCTCACGAAGATAGCGCTCAGCCTGGGCCTGGAGAACGTGGAGTACGAGCCTGAGCAGTTCCCAGGGCTAGTGTACCGCGTGGAAGAGCCCAAGGTCGTGCTCCTTCTCTTCGGCTCCGGCAAGGTCGTGTGCACAGGCGCCAAGAAGAAGGAGGAGATCGTAGAAGCGATAAAGAAACTCAAGGCGGACCTGCGCAACGTGGGCCTGATATAACCCACCACAGATTTTTATCCCCCCTCACCTTTTTCACCGAAAAAATTTTAAGTTGGGTTGATTTCACCCCACCCATGCGGGCGAAATGGTTCATATTCATATTGGGGATAACAGCCATACTGGCATCGCCGGCGATATCCGCGACGGAGATCACGGGGGATTACAGGCACACGGGCACCATACCCCAGGACGATTTCGTGATTTACCACATCAACATGACAAAGCCGGGGAAGATACTTGACGTGACCGTCACTGCGAGTGATCCCGTTGATTTCTATCTCCTGACGGAAAAGGAGCTGAGCCAGTACATGTTCTCCGACGCCTTCGCCTACGAGGATTACAGCGAGAACACCACGACGTACCACTGGAGAGGCACCGGGGATTACTACCTGGTCATAGACAACGCCAACGTGTCTGTGAGCGGCGCCATGAGCCACGGGCCGGTGAACTACACCATAGTTGCAAAGCTGGAGGACAAGGGGATATACGACACGCTGGTTGACTCCGCGGCGTACCTTGTATGCGGCACCCTCATTGTGATAGCCGCAGCCACGACCTTCTGGCTCTACAAGAAGCCAAAGATAGAAGAGGTGCTGAAATGATCGTGTTCTTCGGCATTAAGAAGAAGAACTTCGCGTACAACGCGTACACGGTCATGCAGTGCCCCAAGTGCGGCAAGGAGACGAAGCATTACCTGATGCTCCAGAAGAGGGCGTTCACCGTGTTCTTCATCCCCCTCATCCCCCTGGGGACAAGGAAGTACCTGGTATGCGAGGAGTGCAGGAGCGTAACCAAGGTCAGCAACTTTCCACCGAAGGACAGGGTGATAATTTCCACGGGAGCTGAGCGAAAGGATTAAATATGGAAGCGCAATACAGGGAACGGGTGACGGTCATAGCGGCGGGGCAACACCCGGTCCCATTCCGAACCCGGAAGTTAAGCCCGCCCGCGTACCGTGTGCGTACTGGGATGCGAGAGCTCCCGGGAAGCACGGTTCGCTGTCACCCACTCTTCCCTTGAATTTTAAAAATTTTCAAAACCAGGCGTCCAGGCTCTTCTGCTCCCTCACACTCCGGAAGGATTTCATCTTCTCTATCGCGCTTTTAACCCTCTCCTCGGAGAAGTCGTGCTCACCGCACATGAATTCTATTAGCGCCGTTTCGTCCACATCTTTCCATACGAGGGAGTAGGAGTCGGTCACGGGAGGATTCAGGAATATCTCGCGGATTTCCTCGTAGTGCGGTATCTCAATGCCCCTCGCCTCCATAACCTTCTCCAGCGTGCCGTACTTCTTTATGAGTTTCAGCGCGGTCTTTGGCCCTATGCCCTTCACCCCGGGATTGTAATCCGTGCCAACGAGGATCCCGATGTCCACCAGCTGTTCCCTCGTGATGCCAAGATTCTTCAGGACCTCATTGAGATTAATTAACTCTGGCTTGACCTCCACGTACACCCTCTTCCTTGGCAGCTTTCTCCGGCCAGTTATGGCCATGTTGCGGACGAGGTTCACCGCTCCGAATAGAAGGGAGTCAAAGTCCTGCGACGCCGAGGCGTACGCGTCACCTCTCGTGGTCATATATGCCGCCTGCGCTTCTCCCTCGCTTGGCGCCTGAACCCATGGCACGCCCATGAGATCGAGGAGCTTTTTAGCATCGCTCACCATTTCCTTCGTCAGGTAAGAGGCCTGCTGTGCCTTCATCCTGGCGAGTTCCTCGTCCCCCAATTCCCGCGCCTTTTCCCACTCTTCCCGAGCCCTGCGGCGGATCTCCATGCGCTCCTCTATCGTCCTCATCTTCAGGTCCGGGGGTCTCCCGTCGAAGACGTAAACGGGCTTTATGCCCTCAGCCATGTAGTTGGAGGTTCTGTAGAGCAATCCTGAGAGGTGCGACGTGACGCGGCCCCTGGAGTCCATCAGAGGCGTGCCGTCGGGCTGCCTGATTATGCTCAGGAACTGGTAGAGGGAATTGTAAGCATCAATCGCAACTACGCGCCCCTTCAGGTCCGAGAACTTTATCACCCTCGACTCAACTATATCGCCAATATCCACACCCATGGCTCACACCCATACTCGTATCCCCGCGGAGGATTTATCTTTTTCCCCCTGCAGCGATTATCACCGCGACGAGGAGCACGAGGAGAGGCAGGGCGCCCCAGCTGAACTCGGGAACGGCGGAGTCGTACATGGAGGATTGATCCACGTACGCATCGTGGGGCGACAGGAACCCGACGTAGCCGGAGGAGTAGTAGGGATATGCACTGATATCCACATCCGCGAATACCTCCTCGCCATCAATGTATACGCTCATGCGCCCCGATACGATCTCCACGTAGAAAGTGTGAATCACGCCGGGCGTGTAAAGCGTCGCTTTCCTCGCAATGATTACATCCGACGACTGCCCCCCTGAGAGGCGATAGAATATCTCGGCGGTGCCGTTGAATAGCAGACGGAAGCCCAGGTAGTTATTGGAGTTCAAAGCGCGCACGAACATCAGGGATTGATTGTCCCCCGAGTTAACCGAGTAAGCGCGGTAACTGAATCGCACATCACCGCTCACTGTGTTCCTGTACACGACCATTCCCGACTGTACATGTGCGTAACCGCCCAGTGCTTCGGCGCTCCCGCTCAGCACGGTCCAGTTATCCATCGTGGAGAATTCGTCGTACATCACCGTGCTTAAAGAAGGATCGTCCACCCTGATGGAACCGTAGTAGGTATCTCCGAACCACTGCACGTGCTCCCTGAGCATGCGCCACGAAAAAGAGTATTTACCTGGAACCTGCGGCGCGGTTATGTTGAAGCGGAAAGTGTAGTTATCCCCGGGGTAAACAGTGGTGCCATTTTCTATGTCCACCCTGCCCGTGCCCCATATCTGGTTGTCCCTCGGTTCCTGGGAACCAAGGCGGTACGAGCGGGATGAATCCCAGTATGTATCGCCGGAGTTGTGGAAGGTCAGCTCTACCTGTGCGGTTTCTCCGACGTTCATCTCCTGAGGATGATTAGCGGACACGAAGGATGCATCGTTGATCAACTGTGTACCAGCGAAGTCGTCCCTGAAGACTGCCCCGCTTGGCTTGAGAGAATAATCGGTGCGGTATAATCCGAAGTAGTGCTCGGGGTCATTTGGATCGCTCAATCCAGGCGTCCCTTGCGGGGTGAAGTCGTTGAGCACCCATATCATGGGGTAAACACTGCCGTAGTTCTTTATCACGTTGAGATTGTCCTGGAGCCACGAGGCCACAGAGCTTTCATTGTATGGACAGTTCGTTCCATTCGTCGGTCTTCCCATCTCCTCGATGAGCACGGGCTTGTCTGTGAAATTCATGAGCTTGGATAGAGCATCATCCAGCACATCCGTGCTCCCGTACCAGTGGAACATGACGAAATCCGCATCCTTGAAAACTTCGTCCTCAGTTATGATATTCGGCCCCACTTCCACGAGAGCATCGTCAAATAATGCTGTGCTTCCACCCTCCGCCTGGAGGGCGATTCCGCCGTATATGCTTCCAGAGGAGTTTATGGGGTTGTCGTCCCAGAAGTAGAGGTACTTAGTGCCATCCACGTACACCTCGGTCTCGTTCCTGAAGGTCACGATGCGGTAGGTGTGCCAGTCTTCGGGATTCAAGCCCGTGTTATTAACGGCGAGATACGAGATCCAAGCACCGTTCTGCATCTTCGCCAGTTCCAGTTCACCGTTGGTCTTCAACAGCACAGCGTAGTAGTTGCTTTCGTTGACGTACCTGTATATTATGCGGCCCACGTTCCATATCTGGCTCCCCGGGGTAGAGGTTCTCATCCTCACGGTTATCGCGTATCCGGAATTCCCCCACCAGGAATTGTCAGAGATTACGATTATCCCGTTTGTTCCCTCCAGGGCACCACTGGAGACCTGCCAGGTCCCGGATTTCACTGTCCACCCATCGTAGTTCCCGTCGTCGAAGTTGTCGTTCACAACAAGCGCATTCGTCGTGCTTCTATCCCCCAAGTACCATCCATACTCCCCAACTGCAACGAGGTGATTCGGATCGTCCGCCTTTACTTCCTGGATTATTGCGTGGAGGTAGTTCATCATATCCGGCTTCCTCACGTAGGGTTTCCACGAGTTGCTGTAGTAGAAGTGGTCGGGCTCGTTGCGCACGTCCCACGCGAAGATTCGGGGATCGTCCTTGAACGCGCTCACTATGGTTCTAACGTGGGTGAGCTGCTCGTCCAGATTGTCCTCGGGATTCTCCCAGTCCAGGAGCGTGACGATGGCCTTCATGTTGTACTTGTCTATGATGGAGAGAAGGGTGTCCAGCTTGGAGAGGTTCTGCTGCACCCTGGTGGCATTTCCTCCGCCGAAGGCGCTGTACTGTATAATTATGCGGACCACGTTCACACCCAGGGATTTGGCCCTCGCCATATCCGCGTCTATCACGTCTTCGATTTCGTAGAGGTGATCCCACATCAAATTCCATCCGTAATCCCGGGGGTAGTAATTAACGCCCTTGGGCACGAACTCCTCACCATTCAGGTAGAACTTACCGTTGTACACAGTCACGAATGGCTGAGCGTACCTCGTGAGGGTATTGCTGTTATCAACCATCACAAATTGCGAGAAGATGATGAGGCTGACCAGCACCAGCGGAAGCAGCACGCCATGGCGCATGTGCAGGGTTAATGCGGTGAGGTATTTGTTTTTATCCCCAGAACCCTTCAAGCGCGGGTAAAGGTTAAAATAATTAATGCGATTGGCGTAGGGAATGAGCAACGTGCTTCAGGTCATAGCGGCGGTATTCGTGCTGTTCTTCCTGCCGGGATATACTTTCATAAACATGCTGTTCCCCAAGAGAGGCGAATTGGACCTGGAGTACGATCAACTGTACCGCATCGGACTCGGGATGGGGATGAGCCTGTCTCTTAT
>WAOY01000107.1 GCA_015520985.1 DHVE2 group archaeon | reverse complement strand
GTGGTGTACCGCTTCACAGGAGGCAAGCGCGGGTGGAAGGGAGACGTACCGAAGATGCTGCTGTCCATAGAGAAAATAAAAAGCTATGGCTGGAAACCAAAACGGGGCAGCGAGGAGAGCGTGCGCCTCACTGCGAGGCATCTCATAAAGGAACTGTTATGAGGTGAGTATGCTCTTCTCGATGACCTCCGGCTCCTTCCACTTTATGTGGAGCTTTATCTTTAGGGTATCCCGGTGATAGCTCACCTCGAAGTTCTCCACCTGAGAACGGTAAAGTTTGTACCTCTTGCCGTCCTTGGTGAGCCTCGTCTCCTCCACCTTGATCAGGCCAAAGCTCTCCAGTTCCTTTATCTTCCTGTATGCGCTTGCCAGCGGAATATCAAAACGATAGGCGATCTCCCGAACCGACATGGGTTTCAGAGCGGTCGCGGCCAGAATTTTCAGGTTGTATTCGTCCATAAGCACGGCACCAATAGCGGTTTTATCAATTTCGCCCTGCATAGTTATGCATCCCGGCGGGGTTTTAAAAAGATTTCGTTGCCATTTTCCGGCGAGATAACAACGGGAGATAACACCCCCTGAATACATAGACAGATTAACGCCCCTGAAAACAAAAATTTGAAATTTAAATATAAAATGATTGCGAAAATTTAATAAGCGCACCCGGGTTAATAATCAACCATGGAACTTGATCCGAAGGACGTTCTCGGGATTCTACTCGACCATTACTCGTCCCAGATAATAATGGGCACGATGGAAAGGGCCAGGGGGATCAGGGAGCTGAGCAAGGAGTACAACATACCCCTCTCGGTGTGCTACCGCAGGGTCAAGATGCTGGCGAGCATGGGCATCCTATCGGAGCAGAGGGTGGGCAACAGGGTGAAGTACATATCCAACATAGACTCCTTCAACGCAATTCTGGATTTTGAGAGAAATAGCATGAGGGTTGAGATGACCGCAGACGGCGAGGAGTTCAAAACGGAGGGGAACATAGTGTAGGGGGTGTTCCGGTTGAACTCAAGATTGCCACTGATTGCCCTGCTCATATTCTCTCTCCTCCTTCCGCCAATATCCGGGACCTTCGGATCTGACGGATCTGAAATAGCTGCTGGGGGGCAAATCCATTTTCAGAGCGGAATCGCATGGGGCGAGTTGCATGAGATAACCTGGGTGGGCAACGCCGTGAACCCAGTTGTCTCTGAGAATTCTGGGAATTACGACGTTGTGTGGCAGGACGACCGCTACGGGAACTGGGACATATTCTACCTCCGGGTAACCCCATGGGGGTTCAAACTGGTGAACGATTCACGCATAACTTCATACTCCGGAAACGACACCAACCCCTCGGCGGTATCCAGGGGTAATTACACGTACATAGTATGGCAGAGATACCTGTCCGGCAGGTGGGCCATATACTTCGCTAAGGTGGAGTACAGCAACAGGAACATAAGCATAGTCGTGCCTCCGAAACCCATACGCACCGTATCAACGGACGCGATGAACCCCAGGATGGCCATGGACCCGGACGGCTTCCTCCACCTGGTCTGGCAGGAAAGAGTCGGGAATAACTGGGACATAATGTACGACAAGATTGACCTCGATGGTAACCCCGTGTTCAGCCCCATAGACGTATCAAATGACGGGACGAATTCCACGGATCCCGTGATTGTAGTGGGTCCGGGCAACGAAGTACAGATCCTCTGGATCGATGACAACGGTACCCCGGGATACAGCATAATGTACCGTGGCCTGGACTGCTGCGGTTATTTCAGAACCCCCGTGAGGAGGATAAGTGTGGTCTCACCCAGTACGGAGGTCAGCGCAGTGTTCGGGAATGCGCTCCACGTGGTCTTCTCATGTGCGAGGGAAAACAACAGCTATGAGGTGGTATACACCCAACTAAACGACTCGGGAATAACCATGGTGGACGACACAAACCTGACGACCCTGGACGGCATAAATTCCAGCTCGCCCTCGGTTTCTTACGAGAAGAACCGTGTTATGGTCGCCTGGGTGGATGCGGGTGGAAGTATCAAATTCGGGATGTACGGCGAAGATGGGAGGAGATTATCTGATGCATTCAGCGTGAGCGACGGTAATTCCTCCACTCCGAAGGTTGCCTCTGGATACAATGGGCTGGCCATATTCTGGTCAGAGAAGGATGGAAACAGAAGCCATCTGTTTGCAAGGTTTGGAAGGTTTGGAGACCTCAAGGTACAGGATGTTGAAGCCTGGCAGGTGGGAAAGGATGGAAGAGCGGAGATCGCCGGGAACGTATCGTGGGACATGCCCGTGGAAATAAACGCGGATTACGCGCTGTTCATAAACGGCATCCCCGCGTATTCAGGCACGGTGAAGTTGAACGGTACCGCATCGTTGAGATTCGAAACCGTGCTATCCCCCGGCGTGAACAACATCACCCTCAGGATAGATCCCGCAGATGAAATCGTCGAGGTGAACGAGGGAAACAACGGTAAAAACACGAGTCTGTACGTGAAGAGATTCCAGTACGATGTGGTTGTGAATGAGAACTGCGAGATAACACCAGGGAATTACACGAATATAACAGCGACGGTAATAAACGAGGGGAACTGGGAGGACAACTATACTCTCAGGATTGATAATGCCAGCGAGGGAATCCTGGCGATGCCAACAACCACAAGGATATCGCTGGGTCCAGGAGAAATGGCGAAGGTGAACTTCACCATCACCGCACTTCAAAACGCAGGAATTGGAAAGCATTCGCTGAATCTAACAGTCATATCCGACTCCAACATTACCCTTCGGAGGGAAATCACCGTGGAGGTACGCCCCTACATGAACTTCACACTGGAATACAGCCCGTTCCTCTATGCCCTCCCAGGCAGAACGTACGAAGAGATCCTCTACATAAACAACCGGGGAAACGGTAACGATTCGTACGTGGTGGAGATGCACCACATTGGGGGATGGCCCGTATGGGTGTCCAACACATCTCTAAACCTTAGTGCAGGTGAAAGGGGTGCCCTGTCCGTGACGATACATGTGCCAAACGGAACCGCGGCTTTTTCCAGGGACTTACTTTTCATCATGGTCAGGTCGCAGGCGACTGGAGAGGTGAAAAACGCCACCATCGCTGTGATAGTTGAGCCGTACCACAGGGCAACGGCAGAGGTTATATCCGGATACATCGATAACGGAATCTTCCGCGCGAGAATCAACGTGGTGAACCTGGGTAATCTGGGAGACCTGTTCAACTTTGAACTATCCGGAGAACTCGCAAATTACACGGCGCTAAGTGTGTATTCCATCTATGTGGGCAGGGGAGAGAACGCAACCGTGGACCTGTGGACGTACATACCGGAGAACCTAACCGCAGGACCCCATGGGGTCACGTTCACTGTGACCGTGAGTAACACCACGCTTTACACAATACCCGTGACCATCACCGTGCCTCCGAGGTACGCATTCTCCGCCAGTGCAGAGATTGTGAAAGGTAAAATAAGGTTGGTTGTGGTGAACACGGGGAACACCATGGATTCGATCACAGTCGTTCCCACCTGCAAGAAGAACGTCACATGGGTGATAGAGTACATGGGAAAGAACTACACCAATTACACCCAGGTCATTCTCGATGTGAACGGCAGTGCAACCCTGATCATTCATCTAAAAAGCGGCGATCTCGGTGACCTTGGCAGGGTAACGATATCGCTCACATCGGCCTCAGGGATGAAGAAGAACATAACAGTTGAAATGGTCAGTGGAGAAGGCAGGGGTGCGTGGAGCGTGATCTCCGATAACCTTCTTTACATCGGCATTGCAATAGCTGCAGTGGTGGCCATCTGTCT
>WAOY01000106.1 GCA_015520985.1 DHVE2 group archaeon | reverse complement strand
TCGCGGCGGGAATATTTATATTGCTCCAGTGGATATTCTTGTGAGGTGATGCACGTGAAGTTCATGAGGGTCCCCATAATCGAAACCCTGCGGAAATCACCCTTCGAGGCGCTCAAGGAGCACGCTGGCATAGTGATGAAGAGCGCCCAGTTGCTGAGGGAAGAGATAGAGGCGTACATCAACGGCGACTTCGAGAAGTTCGAGAGGATACGCAAGGAGATAGACGAGCTCGAGCTCAAGGCGGACTACATCAAGAGCAACATAAGGAACCACCTTCCCAAGGACGTGAAGATGGTCGTGGACAGGGGTGTTTTCCTCTCCCTCCTGGGCGAGGTGGACAAGGTGGAGGATCTCATCCAGGACATAGGTGAGTGGATCTCGGTGAGGGAGAAGCCGATACCTGAGGAACTCCGCGAGGATTTCCGAGCCCTGTTCGAGAAGGCGCTGGAGGCAGTAGAGGTGTGCGAGAAGGCCATTTCGCAGCTGAATGTCGTAATAGAATCCTCCTTCGCCGAGAAGGAGAGGGAGAAGGCCAAGGAGATAATACACGAACTGCACCGGGTGGAGCACGAGAGCGATGTCATAGAGAGGAAATTAACAAAGAGGGTATTCGCGATGGAAGGCCAGATGTCCCCTGTGGCCATATTCCACCTGAGCAAACTCATATTTCTCCTGGGTGATATAGCGAACCACGCGGAGAACGCAGGTGATAGAATACGGGCGCTGCTTGCGAAGTGATAGAATGATCACCGTGATGACCCACATGGACTCCGACGGCGTTATATCCCTGGCCCTCCTGCTGAAGAAGCTGGGCGGCTTGAAGGTCCGAACTTACTTCACATCCCCGGTGCAGCTCCGCGACGCGATATGCAGGTCCACCCTCAGGAAGAAGAGCCTGGGAGAACTGTACGTATTCGACCTGGCGGGGGAGAACAAGGCCATATACGCTGCGGCCATTTACGACAAGGTCCTCTGGATAGACCACCACGAGTGGGAACCGGAGGAGAGATTTGATCACGTTGAGATAGTGATCGACAGCAAGGCGAAGAGCGCGGCCAGCGTGGTTGCTAAGTATCTTGACGTGTCCTCGCCCCTGGTGGACTTGGCGGATCAGATAGACACCAACAGCGTGGAGTGCGAGGAGGCAGAGAAGATAAGGACCACCGTAGGGGCGATAAGGTACCGCTTCACCGGGCTGGAACTTAACAGGAGGCTCCAGGAACTTGCCTACAAATTATCGTCGGAGAACCTCTCCGTCCTTGACGAGTATCGCGATCTGGTCGGGGAGTACAGGCAGTGGCTGGAAAAGGTGCTCAGGGACTTCAAGGAGAAGACGAAGGTATACAGGGTGAACGGTCTCAGGGTTGCGGTTTACGAGACCACCGAGTCTATTCCCGTGTACCTCGTGAGCAACGAGATGGAGGAAGAGGTGGATATCCTCGCGATAATGATATACCGCGTGGCGGGGGAGGGGAAGAGACCCATAACCAAGCTGGAGTTCAGAACCCATACCGATGTGGATGTCCTTAAAATTGCGAAGTTCTACGGCGGGGGCGGGCACAGGAAGGCCAGCGGGGCGAGCGTGAACGATATAATAACCGTGCCAGAACTCCTGAAGGCGATAGAGCTCCTCTACACCTGATCTTTGAGCTTCTCGTACCTCATCTTCAGCTCGCAGGCCTTGCAAACCTCGCCTATGGTGGGCTCCCCGCATATCCTGCACGGCCTCAATTCACGCCCCACATCCTCCTCCACGTACCCCTTGATCTTCTCGAAGAAGTTGAGCGTTGAGAACTTCACCGCAGGGTCCCGCTTCTCCAGGTTGTTCAGGAATTCCCGATAGACGTCTCGAATAGCTAGGGATGCGTAGGGGCAGCGGCCGTGCATGTAAGGTATGCCCGCTATTTCATTGTATGTCCGTATCTCCTCCTCCAGAACTCTGCGCAAAGGTACAATGCGGGGCACGAAGCCCTCCACGCGACGAGTATGGGGAGCGAGCCGTGCCAGGCGGGCCACATCGCCACGGGTTACGTTCATCACGATTGACTGGGCAAAGTCGTCCAGGTTGAGTCCGAGGAGTACGTAGTCCGCATTCATCTCTTTCGCGAACATGTTCAGGACCTTCCTGCGGAACACACCGCAGTACGTGCAGGGCTTCAATTCCTTATCCACTTTAGCCACGTCGTCCGTGGTGATTCCAATGTAATCCCTGAATGTGATGGTTCTGTGCTCTATGCCAAGTTCCTTGGAATACTCCCTGGCGAGTTCGGCGCACTTAACCCGGAAATCCCCGATCCCCTCGTCCACAGTCACAGCAATTATTTCGAAGTCCCTCCACTCACCGAATATCTTGTGCACCTGGTAGAGGAGGTGCATGCTGTCCTTCCCGCCGGACACCGCCACAACTATCCTGTCTCCCTTCTTGAACCGCACCTGCTCGCGAAATTCCCTCTTCACCTTGGAGTCCACGAACTCAAGGAAGTGCTCCTCGCATAGGTTCAGGCCAGCGTAGGGTATCCGGAACCTTGCCTCTCCGTTGCACCTGCTGCACTTCATCACGCTTGGAAGGGATGGGATATATAAAATGGTTTCTGGACAGATCAGAGGAGAGAATACACGATAACTGCCGTGCCCAGGGCCCAGCAGTAGAGAGCGAAGAGGTAAAACTTCCCCCGCCTTATCACTCCCAGGAGGAAGTGTATAGTCGCGAGTCCAACGGTGAAGGATGCGATGAATCCCACTATGTTGGGAAGAGAGAACATATCGTGGGCAGGGATGCTTAAAAGCTCGAGCGCGAATGCCCCTCCTATGGCTGGTATGGACAGGAGGAAGGAGAACCGCGCAGCCCTTGCCTTATCCACGCCCAGGAGCATACCTGTGGATATGGTGGATCCGGAGCGGGATATGCCCGGGATTATGGCGGCGGACTGGGCAAGGCCGATCCACATGGCGGTCTTCAGCGTGACATCGCCCTTTCCGCTCTTTCTCGCGGTGGAGATCAGCCAGAACCCGGTGATCAGAAGCGCGACGCCCACCAGGAGAAGGGAGTTGAATATCTCCTCTATGTAATCCTGCAGCGCGAGGCCCACGATCACAATGGGCACGGTGGCGAGAACTATGTACCACGTCATCATCCTGTCTTCATCGCGGTAAAACGCCTTCCTGCCGATCTTGAAGATATCCACGAAGGTGAATACCAGGTTCCTCAGGAGCATAACGAAGTCCCTCCAGAAATAAAGCACAACCGCGAGGAGCGTTCCACCGTGGACCATTATGTCGAAGGCAACGGAGTTCCCGTATCCGAACAGGTGCTGGAGTATAACGAGGTGCGCGGAGCTGCTCACGGGGAGCCATTCGGTTATGCCCTGCACAATTCCGAGCACTATCGCCTGGATAATGTCCATCGTGGGGTTTAGGGGAATCGGCGTATTAATGTTTTCCCTGCCGGGATGGCAGGCCAAGGATCATTGCCAGGCCGGAGGAATGAGGCCCTTTCACAAAGAGATAATGTCCGATAACTTCGCCGGCTTCGTCGTAAATGCGCCAGAACCTTCGAATATCTACCTTCACGTAATCCTCGACGTCTTCACCGGAGAGGGCAAAGTCGATGAGCGAATACTCGCCTATTCTCAGGTGCCTCAGGAACTCGCGGATATCGTAGGTCCTCGCCCGAATAGCCTTTATGGACAGATGCCCGAAATCCTCTATGCGAGAAATCGTGGCAACGATAGGGGCATAGTAGGCAGAGGAGAGAAAAGCGTATTTCTCCGCCCTGCCCAGGGAGGCATAGTAATCTTCGCTTCCAGGCGGGGGTGAAATGTGGGTGAAGCACTTTCCCTTCGGGAGCGC